>CAZVZI010000071.1:0-7716 GCA_964631455.1 uncultured Thermodesulfobacteriota bacterium
AAGGAACAAGCGCCAATAGTATTGCCGGTATAAAGATAAAAAAAAGTTTTTTCATGTTTCTCCTATATTCAGTTACCAGTTATCAGTTTTTTTACTGTTTACTGTTCACTGTTCACTGATAACTGTTCACTGTCTTCACTCCAACCCATACTCCTTAATTTTCCTATAAAGCGTTTTTGGGTCTATTCCCAGTATTTGAGATGCTTTTCCCCTATGGCCGTCAACCTGCTTCATAATGCCTTTAATGTGCTCCTTTTCAACTTCCTGTAAACCCTTGGTAGGGCAGCCCTTCAGGGTTGCTTCCGCAGGGCTAAAGCCCTGCCCTACTTTTTCCCACGCGGTTTCTACCGTGTTTTGAAGCTCAAGCGGAAGGTCTTTTACGGTAAGCGCCTCGTTTTTACAGAGTATGACAGCCCGCTGGATTATATTTTTCAGTTCCCTTATATTGCCTGGCCACGAATACGCCATAAGCCTTTTCAGCACATCGCCGTCAACCCTTTTCCTCTCCCGCTCTGCGGCAAGAAACTTTTCCACAAGAAGCGGTATGTCCCCTCTCCGCTCTCTAAGCGGCGGCAGATGGATATTCATTGCGCAAAGCCTGTAAAACAGGTCATACCTGAATCTTTTTGCCTCAACTTCTTTTTTTAAATCCTTGTTTGTAGCGGCTATGATTCTTATATCTACCTCAATCTCTTTTGTTCCGCCAACCTTGAAAAATTTATTAGTTTCTATGGAGCGCAAAAGCTTTGCCTGCATAGACGGGCTTATATCGCCAATCTCGTCAAGGAAAAGAGTCCCCCTGTCAGCAAGCTCAAAATACCCGGGCTTGTTCGTATTCGCGCCTGTAAATGCGCCCTTTTCATATCCAAACAATTCACTTTCTAATATAGAATCTGGTATTGCGCCTGCATTGAATGCTATAAAAGAACCGCCTGCCCTTGGGGATTGGTTATGGATGAATCTGGCCATAAGCTCCTTGCCTGTGCCGCTCTCTCCTGAAATAAGCACAGGAAGGTTTGCCTTTGCAATCATTTTTGCCGTATCAAGTATTTCCAATATAACAGGATTCTTTGTTGCTATCTCTGTATCATCCCCTTTAAATCTGCTGCGGAAGATAAGGTTGTCGCGACGTATCATCCTTTTATCCCATGCCTTTTGAATAAGAACCTTGAGCTTTTCTATCTTGCACGGCTTGGTTATGTAGTCATACGCCCCAAGCTTCATTGCCTCAATGGCTGTAGGCACGAATGCGTTGCCTGTAACAATTAGAAATTCGGGCGGCAGATCGTCTCTTTGATAATTCTTCAACACCTCTATGCCGTTCAGATGTGGCATATTTATATCTAACAGCACAACATCAAATTCACCCTGATTCAAAGCAATAAGCGCCTCTTTGCCGTTGGAGACGGTTTCTATATAAAGGCCGTCCTGGGCAAGCTCCTCTTGGACAATTGAGGAAAAATTCTTCTCATCGTCGGCAATAAGAATGCGTATTTTTTTGTGTTTTAGTTTTGGCGGCATATTTATTTCCTTTGGGTATTTCTTCTCATTCCCAAGCTTTGCTTGGGAATGAGCATTAAAATTACAATCAATTTTTTATATTACTGCCGTAACCATTTGTTTTTGCTAATGTTTTTCGGGGGGGGTAACCGGAAGCACAACAGTAAACGCGCTGCCCACCCCCTCCTCTGATTCAACATCTATCCTCCCGCCGTGCCGTCTTATTATTCCGTAACAAACTGAAAGACCAAGCCCTGTGCCCTCATGCCCCTTTGTCGTGAAAAACGCCTCAAATATCTTGCTTGAATTTTCCATGGGAATGCCGCAGCCATTATCCTTAAATACAACCTTAACAACAGGCTTTGCCTCATCCATAGCGCTTGCCGTTGATATGCTCAAGAGGCCTCCGGGCTTCATTGCCTCAAAGGCATTTTTTATAATAGCGAGAAAGACCTGCCTTAACTGCCCTTCGTCAGCAAGGATACTGGGCAAGTCGTCTGCCGTGTTTATCCTCACAATAAACGCGCTATACTTTTGCTGAAGCTGGATGAGTTTTATGGTTTGAGCCAATAGTTCGTTTATATGGACATCCTTTGGAACCAGCCCCATTTCTCTGCTGAAGTCCAGGAGGCCTATTGTTATATTCTTGGAGCGGTATATCTCATCCTCTATAATCTTCAGATAGGTATAAAACCTTTCATACTCCTCTTTTCCCCTGAAGCTGTCAGGCTGAAACCTTCTTATAAGGGATTCAACGCACACGGCCATGCTTGCCAGAGGGTTGTTTATTTCATGCGCAACACCTGCCGCAAGCTCGCCGATGGCCTCCATCTTCTGCGAATGTCTGACCTGCTCTTCCAACTTCCTTTTTTCGGTGATGTCCTCCACAACGCCGTCAAAATAAGAATTGCCATGTTTATCTTCTTCCATCACACCGCTCAACAAACACCAGAACTGGCGGCCTTTTGCAGTCTGAGCCTCTATCTCTTCGTTTTTCAGAAAACCGTATTTTAACATCTTATTTGTGATCTCTTTCATCCTGTTCTTATTCTGATAAAAGTCCATTACATTGCGCTTCAAAAGCTCCTCTTTTGAGCCTGCCTCAAACATGGCTACCGCCGCATTATTTGCCTCAACGATCCGGCCATCAGCCATGCGCCTGTAAACTCCCACATTGAGATTATTAACCAGAGTTTCATATTTCTGCCTCTGTTCCTCAATCTCAATTATCTTTTCATCAAGGGAGTCTATATGGCTCCTCAACTGAACCGCCATATTATCCATACTGTCTATATGCGTCTTAAGCTGAACTCTCATCTCATTGAAGTTCTCCCCCAGTTCCCCTATCTCATCCTTGGATAGCACCGGCACTGTTTGGGAAAGGTCTCCTGTTGCAAGAGCCGTTACTGCCCTGTTCAGGCTTCTGATTGGCTTGATGATAACAGTGTACATAAAAACAAGACTGCCAAGCGCAATAAAACTGCTTAAAAACAAAAATACAAACTGCAATTTGCGCAGCCTGTCAACCTTTTCCTCCGAATGTCTCTCTCAAACAGCGCAACAAGTTCGTTTATGCTGTTGACATATGCAAAAACCTCTTGCCTGTAGTTTTCCAATGTTTTTGTGAATGTTTTATCGGTCGGCGCAAAAAGGATATTCTGAAACATGGGTTTGACTGTCTTATTCCACTTATCTATATTCTGATTAAGCATGGCTATTATTTCAGGCGCGTCTTCTTTCCTAAGGTTGTAACGCGGGTTGCCGTCTCTAAGCCCGAAGAGGATATTTTCAAATACATCCATCTCGTTATGCAGCATAATTTTTGCCCCTGAATCCTGCTCAGCCCCCTCGGCATAATGTTCAGCCAAAAGCGCAATCTTCAACAACCTCATCCTCTCGCTGCCGACCATATTCATGGCAGAAGCGTCTCCCTTTAACGTAGACACGCCGCTTTCCCATGTGAGAAACAGCATAAGTTCCAGCAAACCGGCTGCAAACAAAATGGTGGCAACTTTGAAAAAAGTGATTTTTTGTTTGGAATAAGATTAAACATGTTTTATGAGTCTCTTGCAAAAATATCTGTCATCCCCGAATTGTTCTATCCCCGATAAAGACATTCGGGGATGGATATGGTTTTTTCAGTAAAATAACACCAGATTCCCGCTTAAACACTGCGGGAATGACAATTTTTAGGCTTGCAAAGGCATTGAAGGCAACAGGCAAGTCATCCCCGAATTGTTCTATCGGGGATATGGTTTTCTCAGTAAAATAACACCAGATTCCCGCTTAAACACTGCGGGAATGACAATTTTTAGGCTTTTGAAAGAGGCTCTTATATAAGCGTCTTCTGCTGTTTATCTATTGAGACGTCTGCCTCAAGGCTTTTTATTTCTCCAAGGCTCAAAAGCTTGTCCTGAAATTTTTCCAGCCTCTTTCCCGCCTCGTCGTATTTTGTCCGCGCATTATTCAGATGTGTGCCTACCACCTCAAAGTCCTTCAAGAATCTGTCAAAATCTCCTTTAAGCCTTTCAAGATGAGAAAGGATTTCCTGCGCCTGGCCGCTTATCTCCATGCCTTTCAATCCGAGAAGTATGGTCTGTAAATAAGCGTAAAAACTATTCGGCGACACGGGTATAACCCTTTTTAAAAAAGCATAACCGGCTATGCCTTTTTCCTCGCCGAACGATTCGTCTTTTATTATGGTCTCGTAATAGACATTCTCGGCAGGTATGTACATCAGGGCAAAATTGAATGTGCCTTCATCCGGCTGGATATACTGGCCTGCAATAGCGTCTATGTGTTTTTTAACATCAGATACAAACCTCTTTTTATTCGCCTTTCTTTCCTCGTCTGTCTGGCTCTCTATAAGCCTTTTAAAATTTTCCAGAGGGAATTTCGAATCAATGGGAACAAGCCCCTGGTTAAATTGTATTACGGCGTCAACCCGTGTTCCGTTCCTGAATGTGTATTGAAGTTTAAAGTTTGTAGGAGGAAGTATCTGCGCCAGCAGGTCGCCCAAAAACAATTCTCCTAACCCGCCGCGTAGTTTTGGCGCTCTGAGTATCTCCTGCAAACTTGCTATGTCTTTACCCACATCAAAAACCTGCTGTGTCGCCTTGGAAAGCTCTCCGAGGTCTTTCTTAACATCGCCCACAACCCTTGCCGCATTGTCCATCCTCTGCCCCAACTGGCCTGTTGCGTTCTGAAGCTGCTGCGTGACTGAATTTAACTGGCTGTTTACCTGAGATGTAACATTGGAAAGCTGCTGGTTGATGGTCTGGATATTAACCGCAAGATTTTCCGAAAGCTGGCTGCGGAGGCTCTGAACCTCCTGCTGCATTAAAGAAATGGCAGGGTCTGTTTCATGCCTTTTGGCGCCGAATACATTCCAAAGCGCAAGCAGTATCAAAACACCGAGAAGGATTGCGATTATAATTTCCATAGATAATACAATTACGAATTATGAATTACGAATTAGGAATTGAATACAATGGTTTTTAATTTATAATTCCTAATTCTTAATTCCTAATTATCTTTCGCCTATTGCCTGCCTCTCTCCATATACTCCCTCGCCTGATGCACAAATGCCTCGATCCTTGTCTTTGAGTTTGTATCTTCAAGACCCTCGTAAACCATATTGAGATACGGGATATTGCCGCTTTCCTCGCGAACCTTTTTAAGCACGGCATTCACCACTGTCCCGGGCATGCATGTAAACGGCATTGCATTGACAATTCCATGGCTGCCTTTTTGTATATAGTCCACTGCCTTGCCAACGGAGAGAACAGCCTCTCCCTCAAATGAATCATGCAGATGCGGCCTTGAAAGCCTTAAAATCTCCTCAGTTGTGGGCTCGTGGCCGCCCCTTAAATCCCCGTCAAGGATATTCAGGGATTTATGTTCATCCCTGCGCTGGAAGAAATCATTTAATTTTGTCCTGATATAGAGGCCGTAGTTTCCGCGCTCCCAGTTTCTCCTCTTTGCCAGAAAGTTGGTGTAATAAATCCATTCGCCGAGGGGCGGCAGCCTCACCTCAGCGCCGAGCGCCTCTAACTGCTTGACAAGGTTTTCATTGCTGAACCTGTTGCTCCTCACATATATCTCGCCGACCACGCCGACCACAGGCCTGTCCTTTTTCTCATCTGTCTGTATTGCAAGAAAAGCCTGTTTGGCCTCTTTGAGCTCTTTTTCAGGAAACCGTTTTTCTTTTATTACAGCGCATATCTTATGGATGCTGTCCCAATATGTCTTTTCCGTTTCACCGGGGTTTTTTTCATAAGGCCTTGTCTCACGGAGCCGTTTTTCAAGTATGTCTATGGCGACTATGCCCCACCATGCAAGCCTTGGAAAATTGCCGCCCACCATGCCAAGCTCCTTATAGAACGCCTCGTCCTGGTCAGGGGCATACACAGGAACATCCTTGCACCCCATCTCGTCAAGTATCAACCTGTGATAGCGGTTATACTGGCCGAACCTGCACGGCCCGTTGCCTGAAGGCATAAAAAATGCGGACTTTTCAGGGTCAAAGCCAGGCCTCTTGATAATCTTTACCATGTCGCCTGTGGTAATAATGCTCGGATAACATTCCCTGCCGGATGAGTATCTTCTGCCCCATTTCAATGTTTCATCATCAGGCTCAGGGATTATCTCGGCCTCAATGCCGCACGCCTCAAATGCCGCTTTCATTGCATACACGGCATCGGCCATATACGGAAGATATATCTTTTTCCTCAAGCCTGTCCTGTGAACAGGGGTATTACGCAGATTTTGTAGGGGCAATTCATGAATTGCCCCTACCCCTTGGCCCCTTTTTCTTATATTTCTCAAACTATCTAAAAACGCCTCGCATCTTGTTATCGCGCCTGCGTCCGCTGAATGTTCATCTATCTCAAGTTGGAGAAAGGGTTTGTCTTTTGACCTGTCTTTAAAGAAGTGCGTGATGAATGAATCCGGCCCGCATCCAAAGTTGGTAAGATAGATGACGTAGAGATTCGGATTTGCGTTTACAAACCTTGCAGTAGCAAGAATTCTCTGCCCCGACTTCCAATACATATCTGCCGCAAGGGTGTCGTCTATTGCATCATCCACAGGAAGCATGTCAAAGGGTATTGCAAGAACACCCATATCACGGAGTTTTTGCGGCAGTTCAAGATTGATGCCGTTGTCCATTGTATTATACGGCCTACCCACAATAACAAGGGCAATATTGTCTTGTCTTTTATCTTTTGCTGTTAACTGTTCACTGCTAACTGATAACTGATTTAATGCCTCCCTCCCCCTCTCCTGCATCCTTTGGTAGAAAGATTTCTGGCTCTCCTCTGCAACGATAATGGCATTGTCTATCTCGCCCTTTCTCCTGCCAAGCAATTTTCCAAATTCATAGAATTCTTTTCTTATGACCTTTTCAGGCTTATTAAAATGTATGACAGGCTTTAATACCTCAACACCAAGCCCGCTAAAATCAAATGCCGCTTCGGAAAGATACGGCATGGTCTGGACATATGGGCAATGGTATGTAAATGTATGCCCCTTTTTTGCAGGCCTTAGATTTATTATGCTGGGAAGAAAGATTTTTTTCACACCTTTGTTTATCAAATCCTGAATATGGCCGTGGCTGATCTTTATGGGGAAGCAGGTCTCTGCAACTATCCTCTCCACCCCTTGTTTTATTATTTCCCTGTTTGTAGGCGCTGATAGTATAACCTTAAATCCAAGCCCATTAAAAAATGCCTTCCAGTAGGGATACATCTCGTACATGTAGAGTATGCGCGGTATGCCGATAGACGGCGCATCCTCCGTAGGGGAGGGGCTTGTCCCCTCCCTGCGGGAGACCACAAGGGTCTCCCCTACAGAAGATTTCTTGCCCTTGTATGATGAAAATAAAATTCTTTCCCTCTCCTGATAAAGATTCGGCATGGGATTATTTTTCTTTGAAGCCATGCTCACATCATACTTCTCGCATCGGCTGCCGTAGTAGAGAGGCTCGTCCCCTTCAACAACAACCTTTTTTATATCGCATATGTTTGAACAATCCCTGCACTCAAACGATGTAAGGGTATATTTCTTCCTGCTTAAGTCAAACCCTTTGAAGCCGGTTGCCTTGTTCGGGTCTTTTTCCTGCATGGCAAGAATCGCGGCGCCTATGGCGCCTGTAACATCGTGGTTTTCCGGCACAGTGATTTTTTTGCCCGTAACCTTTTCAAATGCCGCGACAAC
>CAZVZI010000072.1:0-1644 GCA_964631455.1 uncultured Thermodesulfobacteriota bacterium
TATGTGAATAATATCATATCTGTTGAATTCCATCAACAATGCTTTCGCCTCTTTGTAAAGCGGCAAGAGTCCGGCGCTTTTTACCTTATATTCGCCGTTTATCTGCTTTACCATAAGCTCCGAATCCGCAAATATCTTAACCGTTGTTGCAGCAAGCGACTTTGCTTGTTTCAGCGCAATAATAAGGGCCTGATATTCTGCCTCATTGTTTGTGGTTTTGCCGAGGTATTTCCCTATTTCTTTCAAGACCCTCCCATCCTTTGTTGTAATCAAAACCCCGATACCGGCATCGCCCGGATTTCCCCTTGATGCCCCATCTACATGGATAGTCAACATCTCTTCAGGCTTAAACATATCGGCAAGCTTGAGAAGAAAGGAGCATATATCCTTGTCCGGTACTTCTGGAAAGTCCTCTCTTGCTTTCGCAAGATCAAATGTTTCCGCCAATCTTTTTAGGAATTTATATTTAAGATGGTCTTTCAAGATGCAGGCCAATAGCCGGATATGCTGTTAAGCAGGCTGTTCCTTTTCCTGTTCGGCCGGCTCAGACGTTGGACTCCAATACAAGATGCGGTGGCAGTGCGGACAAAAGATGAGGTCTGAAGAGCCTTTTTGAAGCTGTATATACGCCTGCGGTGGAATATTCATATGACAGCCGCGGCATGCGCCTGCCTTTACCGATATTATTGCTATACCTTGTCTCTTTTCTCTTATTGTTTCATATTTTTTTAAAAGCGAAGGGGGGATATCTTTAGCACTTGCCGCTTTTTCTTTTGTTTTTTCTTTTATCGTTTTTTCCCACTCTTCCTTGTTTGTTTCAATAATTAGTTTTTTTGCTTCAAGCTCATCCTTTTTATTTTTTAGCCTATCTTCTTGCTCTTTTATAAGGCTTTTCTTCTCATCTATCTTTGCATTCAGCTTGCCGATCTCGCCTTCTTTTGCCAGCTTATCCTTTTTTGCTCCACTCATCTCTTTTGTGGCAGCTTTGAATTCCTTGTCGTTCTTTATATTTTTAAGCCTATCCTCATTTTTCTTTATCCTCTCTGCATATTCAGCCAATTCGCTTTCTGCTGCCCGACTCGCATTTTCTAATTCATCAAACTCTCCCTTTATTGTTTCTAATTTTCCTTCATGTTCCTTAAGCCCCGCGGAAAGGCTCTCCGCATCTGCATTTGTCTCCCTGGCCTCCTGCTCTATCAAAGCTATTTGGATATCAATATCCTGAATTTTTTTGAGCAATAATAACTGGTTTTTCAAAAAATCCCTCAAATAAATGTTTGTCTTATTTGGTGGGCCCACCTGGACTCGAACCAGGGACCGACCGGTTATGAGCCGGTGGCTCTTCCAACTGAGCTATGGGCCCTTTAACTCAAAAAACTATACTAAAAAAATGCTGCGGCTTTGTCAAGGTTTGTTTTGATGCCATTAACTTCTTTTTATGAAAATATAAGACTCTGCGGCAGATTTATAGCCGTCACTCGCAATATCTCCTTTCTTTCCTGCCTCCTCAAGTTTTTTCAAGAGGAGAGATGTTTCCTTCTTAAGCTTGCTTGCCATAACCACCTTTTTGCAGCAATCCTCCAATATCTTTTTCGTGTCTTCTTTTATTGATTCATCCTCTTCAACAGATGTTTTGAGAAGCCA
>CAZVZI010000072.1:1654-7709 GCA_964631455.1 uncultured Thermodesulfobacteriota bacterium
CTGCGCCTTATCAGAGGTCGTGGAATCAATGATTGCCGACAGGTCAATCCCCTGATAGAGACCTTCAGGGGCAGGGCTGTTTTGACCGGAGGACGCTCTTTTTTGCAAGGCATCTATAATCAAGCGGCCGGCCTCTTTCAAGAAATCTATTTTAAACATCTCTACCGCGTTTTTGACAGGTTCGGTATATAGATGTGGATATAGAAGCGCAATCTTTAGAATAGTTTCTTCTATCCTAGTTGTGTCTTGTTTATTTATTATCTCATTTGCGGCAGGGGCTTGATATTGTTGATTTTTACCACGTGAGGCAGCAGTTGAATTTTGACCTTTAACTTCAGCCGCAGCCCTTATTGTCGACAAAACCGCATCCGGTCTGATATGAAGGATGTTTGCAATCTTTTCCACATAAACATCCCGTTCTGCCGCATTCCTCATGCTTGCAACATAAGGCGCTGCCGTTTCCAGAAAAGAAACCTTGCCGCTCGGCGTCTCTATGTCAAATTTTGTTCTGACAGAATCAAGAAAAAAGTTCATAATGGGTTTTGCTTTTTCAATGCACTGCGACATGGCCTGAGCGCCTTGTTTTTGAAGAAGGTCATCCGGATCCATGCCTGCCGGCATAAGAACAACTCTGGCATGCATATCCTCTTGAATAAACATTGGAAGGCTTCTTATGGATGCAGCCTTTCCTGCCTCATCCGAATCAAAAAGCGTATATACCTCCTTTGCATATCCCTTGAGCTTTCTAAGATGATCTGTTGTGAGGGCGGTTCCAAGCGTGGCAACAGTATTTAAAAAACCGTATTGATGCATCGTAAGGAGGTCAAAGTATCCTTCAACCACCAAAACAAACTCCTTGTTTGAAACAGAGTTTTTGGCCTGATACATGCCATAGACAGTCTCGCCCTTCTTAAATAACGGCGATGCTGGGGAGTTGAGATATTTAGGCTCTTCGTTCCCAAGCGCCCTGCCGCCAAAACCGATAACCCTGTTCCTGACATCTGTTATGGGAAACATAACCCTGCTTCTAAATTTGTCATGGAAATCTTTGTCTTTTTTGCTTACCAGCCCGGCCTTTTCAGCCATCTCCAGAGATATGCCTTTGCTTGCAAGAAATTTTGCAAGGCTGTCTCTGCCCGGCGGCGCATAACCTATGTTAAAGTTTTTTATAATCTCAGGTTTAAGCCCCCTCTTTTTTACGTATAGCCTTGCTTTTTCCGCATCAGGGGATGTTAAGAGGCAGTGTTGATAGAAATCCTGCGCCGCATGATTTGCCAAAAACATAATCTCTCTCTGCCGTTCTTCCCCGGACGGTTTTTTGTCAAGCATAGAAAGGTCTATCCCGACCCTTTTTGCAACGGTTCTTACAGCCTCAGGAAACGAGAGGTTTTCCTGCTTCATGAGAAATGTAAACACATTGCCGCCTGTGCCGCAGCCAAAGCAGTAGAATATCTGTTTTTCATCATTTACGGTAAAGGATGGGGTCTTTTCCGAATGGAACGGACAGAGGCCAACATGGTTTTTCCCATTCTTCCTTAGCGGGATATATTCAGAAACCACCTCAACTATATTGGCCCGTTCCCTTATATCGTCTATTTTGTCCTGAGGGATAATCATATGAGGTGTTGAGAACTGAGAGCTCAGTTGCTTACATTTTATTGAAAAATTAACATGAAGATAGTAAACAAATCAAGGGGGTGCGGTATTCAGTGAAAATTTTCATATAATTGTGTCCCTTTTCCAATTTTTGTCGTTTGTTTCCGGGTAGTCTATATTATAATGGAGCCCTCTGCTTTCCTTTCTCATCATAGCACATCTTATAATAAGCTCTGCCACTGTGGCAATGTTTCTCAATTCCAGAAGGTCGCTTGTTACAGTAAAATTCCAATAGTATTCATTTATTTCGGCCTTGAGGTTTTCTATCCTCCTGTGCGCCCTGTCCAATCTTTTGTTTGAACGCACTATGCCGACATAATTCCACATGAATCTTCTTACCTCATCCCAGTTTTGCGAAATGATAACAGCCTCGTCGCTGTTGACCGCTCCACCAGTCTGCCATGCCGGTATTCGGGGTATTGCGGCATTTTTTGCAATAAGCTCCTTTGCCTTGATGCGCGCCCTGTTTGCAAAAACAAGAGCCTCCAAGAGCGAGTTGGATGCCAGGCGGTTGGCCCCATGCAGGCCTGTGCAGGCTGTTTCTCCGATGGCAAAGAGTCTTTTAATCGAGCTCTCGCCGTAAGCATTCGTCAAAATACCGCCGCATGTATAGTGAGCGGCAGGAACAACCGGGACAGGCTCTTTTGTCATGTCAAAACCGAATGAAAGACACTTTTCGTATATGTTGGGGAATCGTGTTTTTATAAATGTAGGATCTTTATCCGTTATGTCCAGATAAACACAATCGGCGCCGCTTTTTTTAAGCTCGAAGTCAATCGCCCTTGCAACAATATCCCGCGGGGCAAGATCTTTCATGGGATGGTAATTTGCCATAAACGGCGTTCCGTCTTTTAGCCTTAAGACCCCGCCTTCGCCTCTGACAGCCTCGGAGATGAGAAAACTCTTGGCCTTTGAATAATACAGACAGGTTGGGTGGAATTGGATGAACTCCATATTTGCTATATGCGCGCCGGCCCTGTATGCTATTGCAACACCGTCTCCTGTGGCAATATCCGGGTTGCTGGTAAACAGATAAACCTTGCCTGCGCCGCCGGTGGCAAGGATTGTGGCATTGGCCAAAAATGTATGAACCTCGCCGGTCTTCTTATTCAGGACATATGCGCCCCAGCAAATATCCTCGTCTGTTTTTTCTACAAACTTGGAGTGGGTTAGAAGGTCTACGGCTATGTGATTTTCATAGATGGTAATATTTTTTTCCGCTTCAACAGCTTTGAGCAGGGCTTCCTCTATCTCCTGCCCCGTCATATCCTTTGCATGGACTATCCGTCGTTTTGAATGGCCGCCTTCTTTCCCAAGGTCCAATTCTTCGTTGTTGTTTACCATCCTTTTGGTAAATCTTGCGCCAAGCTCCATCAGCTCTATTATTCTGTTCGGCCCGTCTTTTACAACCATTTCAACAACATTAGGATGGCACAAGCCTGCGCCTGCTTCAAGGGTGTCTTTTATATGGGCCTCAAAACTGTCCTCAGCGCTAAGGACAGAGGCGATCCCCCCTTGAGCGTAGAAGGTAGCGGATTCCCGTTTTTCCCGTTTGGTGACCAGGGAAACAGCGCCAAGCTTTGCAGCCTTCAGGGCAAAACTTATGCCTGCCACTCCGCTTCCTATTATAAGAAAGTCTGACCTTATTTCCATGTCCAAGAGCGTAAGATATTAGCCCAAAAATGTCAACCAGTGCATTGTTAACCTAATCTGCCGATACAGGTTGACAATATCTTGGCTTATATGGTATTAAATCTCGCCATGATTAAAGCTATGCTGCAGAAATTTGAAGAAAAGGCCTTTAAAGGCGTCGGCCTTTCCTATGAAGAAGGGCATGAGCTTATAAATCTGCCGGATGCACATCTTTTTGACATCCTTGCCTCTGCTGAAAAGATTCGCAAACATTTTAAAGGCGATGAAGTAAACCTATGCTCCATCATAAATGCCAAAAGTGGGCATTGCCCGGAGGACTGTAGTTTTTGCAGTCAGTCGGCGCATTATGACACAGACGTTGCAACCTATCCAATGGTGGAACCTCAAAAGATTGTTGAGATCGCAAAGGCTTCTGCAAAAAATGGCGCAAGGGAGTTTTCCATTGTTACGAGCGGCACATCCGTGAGCAAAGATACTGATATGAATATCCTGGCGCAGGCATTGCAAGAGATGAAGAACGAACTGCCCGTGGAACGGTGCGCATCGCTTGGCATTATGAATATTGAAACCCTGCAGAAACTAAAAGATGCAGGCCTTCAGAGTTATCACCATAATCTTGAAACAGCCGGAAGCTTTTTCCCCAATATCTGCACTACCCATGATTATGAAGAAGATGTCAACACCGTAAGAACAGCCAAGAAGCTTGGGTTTTATACTTGCTGCGGCGGAGTGTTTGGCCTTGGTGAATCAAGGGAGCAGAGGGTAGAGCTGGCGCAAACCCTTAGAGAGCTGGATGTTGATTCCATACCGATAAATTTTTTAAATCCAAGGCCTGGCACACCATTAGAAAATTCAACTAACCTAACCCCGATAGAATGTCTCAAAATAATTGCGCTTTTTCGTTTGATGTTTCCGACAAAGGATATTGTTATCTGCGGCGGAAGACAAGTTAATCTCAGAGACATGCAGTGTCTGATATTTGCAGCAGGCGCAAACGGCATGATGATTGGAAATTATCTCACAACCTTGGGAAGGCCGTCGGAAGAGGATTTGCAGATGGTTAAGGATTTGGGGTTGAAACTAAGAAAATGAATTCAGAGGCTTTTGATTTTATAGGAAAAGAGTTAAGCGCCTTTGAAGAATCAGGCTTATACCGTAGGTTAGCGCTTGTTCAAGGGCCGCAGGAGCCGAGGGTCAGGATAAAAGGTAGAGATGTTATCCTTCTTTGCTCCAACAACTATCTCGGATTTGCCAATCATCCAAAAGTCAAAGAGGCGGCAATTTTGGCCATTGAAAAATATGGCTTTGGTTCCGGCGCCTCAAGGCTTGTGTCAGGAAATATGGAACCGCACAGGGAATTGGAGGAGCGGCTTGCAAGATTCAAAGGCTCAGAGGCTGCGCTTGTATTCAACTCAGGTTATCATGCAAATATTGGAATCATTTCAGCCCTTGTTGGAAGGGGTGATGTGATATTTTCAGACAAACTCAATCACGCCTCCATTGTAGACGGCTGCATCTTGAGCAGGGCAGAGATCAAGCGGTATCCTCATAAAGACATGAATGTGCTTGAAGACCTTCTGAAAAAACACCCCTCACCCCTCACCCCTCACCCCTCACTGATTATCACCGACGGCGTTTTCAGCATGGACGGAGATATTGCGCCGCTCAAGGAACTGTCCGAACTCTCGGAAAAATACGGCTGTATGCTCATGCTTGACGACGCCCATGCCGCCGGAGTCTTGGGGGCAAACGGCAAAGGGACTTTGGAACATCTCGGCATTGAAAATCCGGAAATTATCCAGATGGGGACTTTGGGCAAGGCATTGGGCGGTTTTGGCGCATACATTGCAGGAAGCAGAAAGTTGATAGACTATCTCATCAACAAATCGCGTTCTTTTATTTATACCACAAGCCTGCCTCCGGCAGTGTGTGCGGCAAGCATCGCTGCGATTGACATTGTGGAAAATGAACCACAAATAAGGCAGGGATTATGGGATAGGGTTAAGTTTTTCAGAGAGGGCCTTAAAAACGCAGGCCTTAATACCATGCAATCAGAAACGCAGATTATTCCTATATTGATTGGCGAGGCTGATACGGCAGTAAAGATAAGCAATGACCTTCTGGACAAAGGCATATTTGTTCAGGCCATAAGGCCCCCGACAGTCCCTGAAGGCACGAGCAGGCTGAGGTTTACCCTGATGGCAAATCATTCGTGGGATGATTTAAAATATGCCGTAGATTGCGTAAAAAAGGCAGTAGCTTGCTGAAATCAACTACAAGCGCATCACGGCTTTTGTTCGTTCATGGTTGGGCAACGGATTCAAAGGTGTGGAAATATCAATCAGAAGAATTTTCAAAAAACTATGAAGTCGTTAGCATCGACTTGCCGGGACACGGCGAAAACGATATATGGGATGAACCGACGCTCAAGCCTGCAAGTGAAAAGATATTGCAGCTCACAGCACACAGTTCACAGCACACTGATTTTATCGGCATCGGTTGGTCTTTGGGCGGTCAAGCGCTTCTGGAAGCAGCAATAAAATATCCAGATGCGTTTAAAGGAATTGTCCTTGTCGCCACTTCGCCATGCTTTGTTGCAAAAAGAGATTTCCCATTTGGACAATCCGCTGGTGTGGCAAAAAAAATGCTCAAGGATTTAAAAAAAGATTTTGCAGCGACTATGGAGAGATTTTATCCGCTGAATTTTACAGAAAAGGAACTTTTACAGCCTGAAGTAAGATGGTTT
>CAZVZI010000073.1:0-882 GCA_964631455.1 uncultured Thermodesulfobacteriota bacterium
CAGATGATTATCAAGCCATTCTTAACGAAGTTTACAATGCTTTAGATAACTCATTGTTCTTTTTAGCCTCGACAGGTATAAGAACGGCATTAGACCGATTAATTGTAGAAAAAATCGGTGATGCTGGCAGTTACAACGACAAGTTAAAAAAATTGGTCACCAACAAAATAATTGATGCAACTGAAGAAAGAATGCTTTTGACGGTTATTGATGCCGGAAGTGCCTCGGCACACAGGAGCTATAAGCCAAACATCGAGTCAATAAATCACATGATGGATATTCTTGAGGCAATTTTCCGAAAGTTGGTCGTCGAGCCAGAAATAAAGAAAGGATTAGAGAGAAAAGCTGATGAAATACGCAAAGCAACCCCCAAGAGAAAACAATGCATAACCGAGAAAAAGGGGACAACAGATTTATTTCCTACAAAAAAATAATGTGAGGCTCACCCCTATGGAGGTGCGAACTTATGGAATGTCCGAGATGTGGGTTATTGAATCTTGAGACCGCACATCCATGCCCAGTATGGTGAGCATGAGGCAATTATTGCAGTTGACGATGGGGAAGTCTTAGAGGGTGACCTTCCAAAACCAAAGATGAAGATGGTTCAGGCATGGATTGAGATACATAAAGACGAATTGATGACTGACTGGAAATTGGCGGTCGAAGGCCAGCAGCCTTTTAGGATTGAGCCATTAAAGTGAGGTATGATATGGTAAAAGTTACATCAGCAGAGCCTATAGAGAATCATAAGATTAGAATCCAGTTGTCAAATGGCAGGAGAGGCATATTTGACGTTTCCCCGTATTTAGACAAGGGGGTTTTTCAAGAACTGAAAGAAGTGCACTATTTTCGTTCCGTTAAAGTTGCTTATGGCGGGGGCCA
>CAZVZI010000073.1:892-7654 GCA_964631455.1 uncultured Thermodesulfobacteriota bacterium
CCGCACGAACAGGACTTTAGCGCAGAAACTATTGAATACGAACTGCAATGATTGCTTAACAAGAGGTATCGTACCCATGAACACAGTCAACATATTTCCTGCAATGATGGGCGCATTCGGGATTGTATTTATTCTGCTGCTTTTTGTCCTGATGGCAATATGGATAGCGCTTCCTTTTTCTGTTTTCGGCATAAAAGACTTGTTGCGGGAAATAGTAGAGGAGCAGAAAAAGACCAATGAGCTTTTGAAAGATTTCCTTAAAGAGAAGCCTGCCCCCACAGGCAGTAAGCAGGGGTCAGAAATCGGAAGTCGGAAGTCAGAAAAAGAGTCAAAAAATTCTGAATTCTGAACCCCGTATTCTTAACTCTAAAAATATTATGACGCCGCCAAAACAGTCTCTCACCATAGAATTTGTAGCCCAGATACTTCAGAAGAAAGGGCTCATCTCAAAAGACCAGTATAAGGATGTTGTTGTTAAGGGCGATGCCCAGAGGGCGCGGCTTCAGAAGCGGCAGGATGGCCCGCCGTTGGCGCGCGGGCAGCGCCATCCGGAGATGATTTCGCCTGCGGAGGTTATATCGTCGTTTAATCTGGAGATACCGAACGGCAACGGCAGGATTTTGACTGAAGACGCTATAACCCAGTCCATTGCCGAAGAGATAGGCATTCCCTATAAAAGATTAGACCCTCTCAAGTTGAATATGGATATTGTAACATCCCTCATACCGCGGCCGTTTGCGCAAAAATACACTATCGTAGCCATAGAGCAGGAAGGCGATGCCATGACTCTGGCCGTGGCGGACCCGTATAATGTTGACGAGGCCATAGAAAATCTCTCCCGCACAAAACGGCTCAAGATAAAGCTCGTGTTAAGCTCCAAAAGCGATATTCAGAAAATCGTCAGGGAATTTTACGGCTTCCGCGCCTCAGTCATGGCTGCCCAGAAAGACATGGCCCAGTCAGTGGACATTGCCAATCTGGAGCAGTATGTAAAGCTCAAAGGCCATGCGGAAATAGACGCAGGCGACCAGCATGTCATAAACGCGGTGGAGTATCTCCTGAGATATGCCTTTGACCAGCGCGCAAGCGACATACACATTGAGCCGAAAAGGGACAAATCTTTTGTAAGGCTGCGGATAGACGGCGCGCTTCATTATATCCATACTATTCCTAAGGTGATTCATCCGCCGATAATATCCAGGATAAAGATGATGTCAAGAATGGATATAGCTGAAAAGAGGAAACCGCAGGACGGCAGGATAAAGACCGATTACAAAGGCAAAGAGATAGAGCTCAGGGTTTCAACCATGCCTGTTGCGTTCGGCGAGAAGGTCGTTATAAGGATATTTGACCCGGAGATACTGTTTCAGGACATTGACCAGCTTGGGTTTTATCCAAGAGAGTATCAGTTGTTCAGCTCGTTTATAAAAAGGCCCAATGGCGTCATCCTTGTGACAGGCCCGACAGGAAGCGGTAAAACCACCACCCTATATTCAAGCCTGAAGGTCCTTTCTTCACCGGAGGTAAATATAGTCACCATTGAAGACCCCATAGAAATGGTCATGGAGGACTTCAATCAGGTGGGCATTCAGCCTGCGGTGGGCGTAACGTTTGCCAATACCTTGCGAACATTCCTCCGTCAGGACCCTGATATAATAATGGTTGGCGAGATACGGGACAAGGAAACTGCGGAGGCAGCCATACAGGCTGCCCTGACAGGCCATCTTGTTTTATCAACTTTGCACACCAATGATGCGCCGAGTTCACTAATCCGGCTTATGGATCTTGGCACGCCGGCATTTCTGATTTCATCCACAGTTATCGGCGTTGCGGCGCAGAGGCTGGTGAGGAAGATATGCCTGAACTGCAAAACCGATAGAAATCTGACAGACGGCGAGATGGAATATCTTCAGCTTCCTCCCAAACCAAAAGCGCCTGCCCTGAGCTTGCCGAAGGGGTATGCTGTCAATTACGGCGAAGGCTGCCTGGAATGCAGGGGAACCGGCTACAAAGGAAGGACAGGGATATTTGAGATTTTGGATTTTACCGACAGGATGAGAACCGTACTGTCTTCTTCTAAAATAGAGCTGACGGATATTCAGGATGCGGCAAAGGTAGACGGCATGCTTAGCTTGCGGCAGTGCGCAGTAAAGAAGATGCTTGAAGGGATTACTACCTATGAAGAGGTGGTGTCGGTAACTTGATTGTGCGCTATATCCAACAACCGGCGCAAGAAATAAAAAAACACACTCATAAACAGTGTGTTTTTTAACTTCTGGCTGCCTTTTTCATGCGGCCTTTGTAAATTCTTTTTTTGCCTCTTTCTTTCCTTCTTCCATGCATTTCATATGCCTTCTCAGGTCAAGCGCATCGCCGAACCTCTTCTGGCATACCGGGCAGTGAATATCTGCCAGAGACGCAAGTCCGAAGAAATCTGCCACCAGAAGGAGTACAAAGGCTGTTACGATCAAAGGCACCATATAGACCATGACGCTCAGATCTGTCCACAGCATATGCCACACCTCCTCTCTTCCTAACTATATTGTAGCCCAATCATAGGTATTTGTAAATCCCGTAACTTAATAGCTGTCGGGTTCAGTGCCAGTTCCTTGACAAACTTTGTTTTAGTGCTACCTTTTTAGGGTCAAAAGGAGGTGATTTATATGGCAAAAGACCCTATATGCGGCATGGAGGTAGAAGAAGGAAAGGTATGCAGCACGGACGAAGGGAAGAAATACTGTTTCTGTTCCAAAGCCTGCAAGGAGGAATTTGAGAAGAACCCCTCCAAATATGTGAAAGTGAAACAGGCAAAAACAGGTTGCTGTTAGAAAAACACGGGAGGCTTAACATGAAGAAGATAGCTGTCACCATCTCGATCCTTTTGGCGCCATACGTATCTCACGCATACCCGAACGGGACACTCATGTATGTCACGGACATGTCGCCGGCGTGCGCCTCGTGCCATTCGGCTGCAAAGGCGGAGTACATGCCGGAACTCCCGCCGGACATGGCGAAAAACGAGACCCCTGAGTTCAAACATTACGGCCTTGTACGCATGCCTTCCATGCCTTCTCCATACCTTGAGCTTACGGAGGACCAGAAGGACAGTATCGTAAAGGAGGCGAAGGCCATAGACGCCAACTCTTCAGTCACATTGAGCGCCCCTTCCAGGGTGAAGAAGGGGGAGGAGATAAAGGTGATGGTCAAGGCCAGGGGCGGGGACGGGCCGGTTGTGTGCATAATGCTGGTGGACAGGCCCCTACGGGTTCAGGCAAGGCCGGTTCAGTCCGATGGCTGGATCATAATGGATGACCCTGTCATAAAGGGACAGGACGGAAAGACACAAACTGCATGGCTTGACAAGAGGATCAAGGGGCTGAAGAAGAACCTCAATTTCGTCACGGTCATGGGTGAGAAGTACGACCTCGATAAGGGGGTATTCCCTTCGGGAGAGGTGACGTACACCCTGAAGGCCCCTTCCATGCCGGGCACATACAGCCTGACCGCGGCATTCCTTTATGGAACTGAGAACGCGGACAAGGCCGGTTTCTTTCAGAGGCCCTCGGGGAGGATACTATTTTCTGAGGAGATGAAGGTTCAGGTGGAATAACTGATTAAATAAAAGTGATGATATCGTGAAGCCGGCTCAGGAAACATTCTGGGCTGGTTATGCCGGCTACTTTCAAGATCCGGATCGGCATCTTTGGGAGGTGGTATGGAATCCACAGCTTCTGCCGCAGGATTGACAGAAAATTGATAAAAGGAAAAACAACTAAGGGTTAGGATCGGTGAGGGCTCAGGGACAAGCTTCGCTAGAATAACAACTTTTGGTTTCAATTCTGCCTTTTTAAGCAGCCTTTGATTCCATTACGGCGAAATCGGATTATTGTTTTTCCATATCCTGCAGAGCCTTATTTTCCTCTTCCACCCGCGCCTTTTCAGCATCAGCCGCCTTTTTTGCCTTGTCCTGCGCTGTTGTTAAGGTATTGATATACTTATCAACTATCTGTCCCGTTGATTCCGTCTGCTTTGGGGTTTCTTGCGAATTGTTTGATGAGCCGGTGCAGGAATATAAAGAGGTCAAGATTATTAGAATTGCTAAATATAAAAATTTGTTTTTGTATTGTCTCATTTGTAAAGACATGGCCGGCAAATGCCGGCTATGTCAATTTTTATTTAATGACCTACGTGGCTATACTCCGCGTGCGTATGCTCATGCGACACTTCGTGACCGCCTTTAGCCTTGCCTGCCGAAGACGCCTCAACAAGCTCTACCTTGCCTGTTGTCATATTATAAACGCCTGCCGCTATCTTCACCCCTTTTTCCTGAGCCAGATGTTTTATTATCGCGCTTTTTTGAGTAAGCGCCGCAGCCATATTTTTTGTATTCTCAAGAATTGCCGCATCCAGCACTTTATCTTTATCTTTGACCTGCGTTTTTGCTTTTTTTACTGCCGGCTCTATCTTTTTTACAATGGAGCCGATGTTGCCTTCCGGCTTTCCACCTGCAACTGTTGCCTTTACAGCGCCGCACATCTGATGGCCAAGAACAAGGATTAAACGGCTTCCAAGATGCTCCACCGCATATTCAACGCTTCCGAGTTCAATCGAATCCGCCACATTGCCCGCAACCCGCACAACAAAGATATCGCCAAGCCCCTGGTCAAATATATGCTCAGGAGGAACCCTTGAATCGGAACAACTTAAGATTACCGCAAAAGGCTGCTGCCCCTTGGTAAGCTCAGCTCTCCTCTTATTGTCAATATCTTTCTGCGCCTGCTTGCCTTCTACAAAACGCGTGTTGCCGTCAACGAGTTTGGCAAGTGCCTCATCAGGCGAAATGCCTGCCCCTTCCGAAGCAAATACAGATCCTGAATACGCAAACAGAATGGCTATAACGCCGACAGACGCTAAAATTCTTCTCATTCTAATCATGATTTTCCAGCCTCCATGTTCAGCTTTTGCGCTGCACTATACTAAAACAAACTATTGTCTGTCAATCCAAAAACTATCTTCCCCAAAAAATCTCTTTTGGGGGTTGTCCGGGCAAGGTTGACAAATAATTTTCCCCTGCTATTACTTGAATATAAAATCTTAATAAGGAGGTATAAGACAATGGCGCATCAACCAAGAAAATTCAATATCAAGGGACTGGACGGAATATCCGACAATCAGATATCCCAGCACATGGACATACTCTATGTCGGGTATGTAAACAAACTCAATGAGGTTGAGGACAGGCTCAAGACCGTTGACAGGAGCAAGGCAAACCAGGTTTTCAGCGATTTCAGGGCATTAAAAGCAGATGAGACATTCGCACTAAACGGCGTGATTCTGCATGAATTGTATTTTGAAAATCTGGGCGCCAAAGGCGAAAAGAAGCCCTCCGGCAAGCTGGCTGATTTGCTGGCACGAGAGTTCGGTTCGTTTGAAAAATGGCAGGAGGACTTCAAGGCATGTGGCATGGCTGCAAGGGGCTGGGTGATGCTTGGGCATTGTTTTTATGACGGCAAGTTGCATAATTACTGCCTTGACACCCACAATTTTAATGTGCCTGCCTGTGTCACGCCTGTGCTTATAATGGATGTGTATGAGCATGCGTATGTCATAGACTATGGCGTGAAAAGGCCTCCGTATATCGACGCTTTTATGAAAAACATTGACTGGTCAATCTGCCAGAAAAGACTCTCGGACATAGAAAGCGGACGGAACATTATGAAGATGGCTGCGAGCTAATGGAGGCAGTATGCCTATACCAAGGATAACCAAAGAAGAACTCAAGGCAAAAATGGATAAAAAAGAGGAGATGGTAATTGTAGATGTCCGGGCGGAGGATTCTTACAATGCCAGCGATCAAAAGATAAAAGGGGCCTTGCGTATAACCCTTAATGAGATTGAAAAGAATGTCAATCCGCCTCAGGCTAAAGAGGTAATTACTTATTGCACCTGAACAAACGAACATTCAAGCGCCCGTGCGGCGCAGATACTGCTTAACAAAGGGTTTAAGAATGTAAGGCCTCTCCTCGGCGGCTTTTATGCCTGGCAAGACGCCGGCTATCCTGTGGAGCCAAAATAGAAATGAAAAGACCTCTTTGCTAAATTCCTAGCAAGGAGGCCTTTTTCTATTACTTGCACGTGCATTGCGCTGATTTCTTGTTGCAACCGCTGCACACTCCATTCTCAATCGGCTTGCCGCATTTGGCGCATGGCGAACACCCGCATGTCTGGCACATCTTAATCACCTCCTCCACAAATCTGCATAAGTATTGCCACAGAATTGAAAGATGTCAAGTTAGGGGGGTTGGACACCGGCGGAAAAAAGTCTTTTATTCTTCCAGTCTTATGCTTATTCCCTTTTCTTTGAGAAACTTCTTTGCCTGTGGAATTGTGAATTCGCCAAAGTGGAATATCGAGGCTGCCAGCACTGCATCTGCTTTGCCTTCTTTAAATGCAAGATAAAGATGCTCCAGCTGCCCAGCGCCGCCTGACGCAATTACCGGTATCGAGACAGCTTGGGAAATATTGAATGTCAAATCTAGGTCATAGCCTTGCTTTGTGCCGTCTTTGTCCATGCTGGTGAGAAGTATCTCTCCCGCGCCAAGCTCTTCCGTTTTTTTAGCCCAAAGAACTGCGTCAATGCCCCTGTTTTTTCTCCCGCCGTGTGTATAGACATCCCATGCAGGCACAAGGGCAGCCTGGTCAGGCGTATAATATTTAAAACTTTCTCCCATACTGCTTGTATCCGCCATATCCCATTTGGAC
>CAZVZI010000074.1:0-995 GCA_964631455.1 uncultured Thermodesulfobacteriota bacterium
AAAAGAACATGTAATCGGCGTAATAGCAATATACAAGCTCTTGCAGCAGAAACCAAAGTTTACAGAGCTTGATTATGAATTGTTTACACTGCTGGCCGGTCATGCGGCCACAGCCATATTTAGCTCAAAACTCTATTCCGAATCAGAAAGGAAGCTTTCAACCATACAGGGATTTATAAATCTCCTTACCAAATAGATTATGATCTATAGGATACTTATAATTGACGATTCACCGACCATGAGGCAGCTTTTAACCTTTGCCGTGAAAAGACTGAGCGGTGTAGAGACCGTTGAGGCAGCAGACGGAGTGGATGGTTACAAAAAACTTACCAACGGAAAGTTTGACCTTGTGCTGGCAGATATCAACATGCCTGTTATGGACGGCCTTAAATTGGTAAGCATTATCAGAGGCAACCCTCAGTATAAGGATATCCCTATCGTCATGGTTACTACCGAAGGCGGCAAGGAAGACAGGGAAAAGGCCCTTTCCCTCGGAGCAAACGCCTACATAACCAAACCGATTCAGGCCCCCCATGTATTGTCTGTGGTAAAAGAACTGCTTAAAATACAATGAAACAGGCTATCAGCTATCAGCTATCGGCTATAAAAATTCGGTATCCAGCCTTACTGCTTACTGCTTACTGCTTACTGCTCACTGTTTTCACAGGTTGCGCCTCTACAAAAGATGAATTGGCAAAGGACAACGTCCCAGCCTTATTGTATTCAGAAGGCGCAGCCCTCTACCGCGACGGCGATTATAATGAGGCAATAGATAAGTTTAAAAATATTATGGAAGGTTATCCGCTAAGCCCTTTTGCTGTGGATGCGGAACTGCTTCTGGCAGACGCATATTACAGCAGCGCCCAGTACAGCGACGCCGCATCTTACTATGCCAATTTTATCAGCCTGCACCCAGGTCATCCAAAGGCCGCTTATGTCCTGTTCCAGAAGGGTATGAGTCATCTAAGGGAAGTATCCACCATAGACAGGGACCA
>CAZVZI010000074.1:1005-7637 GCA_964631455.1 uncultured Thermodesulfobacteriota bacterium
TTTTGGCTTTCAGCGACATAATTTCAATGTATCCGGCAAGCCTATATGCAGATAAGGCAAAAGAAATGACCATTTTTTTAAAAAGGAGACTGGCTGACAGGGAGTTTTACATAGGAGTTTTTTATTTTAAGGATAAGAAATATAAAGGCGCATTAGCCCGATTTGCGGAAATATTGAAAAAATATCCTGATGCCGGCCTTTCAGACAAGGCCCTGTATTATATCGGCAAATCATACATAGGGCTGGGCGAGAAAGACCTTGCCAAGGATACATTTTCTGCACTTATTGCAAATTTCCCTGACAGTTCATTCGCCCTTGACGCAAAGAGTTGGTTGAGCGACAATCGTGGTGATGGTTAGAGGAGATACTATGAAAAGAAAATGGAACGAATCGTATGAATTAGGGAAAAAGGCCTTTGATGAAAAAAAATATAATGAAGCCCAGATATATCTGCAAGAGGTCTTAAAAGAGAAGGATGGTTTTGCGGATGTATACAATATGCTTGGTTATATATATTACGCGGCTGGCAGGCGGAGCGATGCCATAGGATATTTTGAAAAGGCGCTCAAACTCAATCCTAATTATACAGAGGTGTCGTTAAATCTGGCGGTTATTTATAATGAAATGGGGGAATTTGACAAGGCCCAGGGGGTTTATGGCAAGGCGAAAGAAGCGGGCAAAGATAGCGCCACTTCATATTTAGACCCGTTTGCCAAGGGCAAACTTGCAAATATGCATGCGGAGATAGGCGCTATATATCAAGGGCTCGGTTTTTATAAAGAGGCTGCCGACGAATATAAAAAGGCTATTGCGCTGAGGCCGACCTTTGTGGATATAAAGAATAAGTTAGGTGCGGTATATAGGGATGTGCGTGATTACAGCAAGGCTGTAAAGGAACTGGAAGAAGCGATAAGCATAAATCCGGAATATGCGCCTGCCAGAATAAATCTGGGGATAACTTTCTATACAATGGGGCAGACAGAGAAGGCAAAGGCAGAGTGGTTAAAAGTGATCCATAAAAACCCCAATGACAAAAAGGCCCAGATGTATATGAATCTTGTGGCAGAGAAAAAATAAGATTGAGGTTAAGGTCAAGAGTTTTTCTTAACCTCAGCCTTAACCTGTTCTTTACGCCTCCATTGCCTTTGTTAATTCCTTTACCCTTTCCTCAAGGCCCTTAACTCTCTTTTCAAGTTTTATAACATCTTCCCTGCTGGCGATATTAACCTTTGCCAGATAATCTTTAATGGCTTTCCTAATATTTGCATCTACTGTTTTTCTTGCCTTATCCGCTGTGGTTATTAGGTCTTTTAATAAATCTTTGCCTTCTTTTTCGCTTACCTCTCCTTTAGATTCCAGTTCTTTCACCAATTCCTTAAGCTTTGCTTCGGTCATGCTCATGATGCCAATGCCCATAAGCGCCGCCCTTTTGAAAATATCTGTTGCCATGGTAATTACCTCCTTTTTTATAGTTTTTTATTAGCCACATCCTCTCTGCATTAACCATTCACTTCAACAATATTATATACTTTTTCCATTACATCCTTTAGCCCGGCAGGATTGCCTCCGCCGGCCTGCGCCATGTCTGCCTTGCCGCCGCCTTTGCCGCCTATGAGAGGCGCAAGTTCTTTGATGATGTTCCCTGCGTTGAATTTTGCGGATAAATCTTTTGTTACTGCCGCGAGGATAAATGCTTTGCCGTCAGCCTTGCTTCCCAAGACCACGATGCCGGATCGTATTTTGCCGCGCAGCACATCCGCCATCTGCCGCAGGTCGTCCGGTTTTTCCGCCTCCACTTCAGAGCAAATCACCTTTATCCCCTTGACTGTCTTTACCTGTTTAATGATTGCGGTTGCATCATCGCTTTTGAGTCGCGCCTTCAAGCCCTCAATCTCTTTTTCCAAAGTTTTATGATGCTGCACGAGCTTGCTTATTTTTTCCGGCAATTCTTTTGTTGACGCCTTGACCAGAGATGCCGCCTCTTTGATAATCTCTTCTTGTTCCGTGATCATCTTGAACGCTGCAGTGCCTGCGACCGCTTCTATCCTCCGCACGCCTGCCGCAACCGATGAATTGCCTAAGATCTTGACTAAGCCGATGTCGCCTGTCCTTTTTACATGGATGCCGCCGCATAGCTCTTTGCTGAAGCCTTCAACGTTCACCATCCTCACGGTGTCGCCGTATTTTTCGTCAAAGAACGCAAGAGCGCCTTTGCCGATCGCATCTTTATAGGGGAGTATATCTGTAGACACTTCACGGTTTTCCATTATCTGTTCGTTCACCAGCTGCTCAATTTTTTTGGTCTCCTGCTCCGTGATGGTGGAAAAATGACTAAAATCAAACCTGAGCCGCATCGGACCCACAAGAGAGCCTGCTTGACGCACATGTTCGCCCAAGACATTTCTGAGCGCCGCATGGAGCAGGTGCGTTGCGGTGTGATGCCTGCTGGTCGCCTTTCTCACATTCAAATCCGGGATTAACTCGGCAGTATCGCCGGTTGACACGATTCCCTCTTTTACGGTGCAGTGATGGACGATCAAATCCGGTAGAGGTTTTTTTGTGTCAACCACCGTGAGTTCAAATCCTTTACCCATGATGGAACCTATGTCTCCCGCCTGCCCGCCTGATTCGCCGTAGAAAGGGGTTTCCTGGGTGATGACTTCCACATTATCATCTTGCGATGCGGAATTAACGCAGGTTCCGTCTTCGATGAGGGAGAGAATTTTTGATGATGTAACATCAGTGTGATAGCCCACAAAATTTGTCTTGACGCCTGAACCGGAGAGTTTGTTGTAAATCTCATGCGCCTTGACCTCCCCCGATCCCCTCCACGCCTCCCGCGCCTTGAGCCTCTGTTCCTCCATTGCCGCATTGAAGCCTTCCTCATCCACGGTAAAATCCTGCGTTCTGATAATGTCAGCGGTCAGGTCAACCGGGAATCCGTAGGTGTCATAAAGTTTAAACGCAACATGGCCGGGTATGCTCTTTTTCCCTCTTTGTTTGAGTGTCCGCATTTCTTCGTCCAGAATATTGAGTCCCCGCTCCAGAGTTTCCAAAAACCGCGCCTCTTCTCCTTCCGTTGACTTAACAAGCGAATCTCTTGCAGCCACGATTTCGGGATATGCGCCGCCCATTACCTCTATCACCTTGCCGCACACCTTGTAGAGAAACGGCTCATTCATACCGAGCAGTTTTCCGTGCCGCGACGCCCTCCGTAAAATCCTTCGCAGCACATAGCCCCTGCCTTCGTTGCTTGGCAAAACTCCGTCGGTGATGAGAAAGGTTATGGCGCGGCTATGATCCGCAATTGCCCTGACGGAAACATCATCCGTTTCTCTTGCGCCGTAATTTTTGCCGGAGAGTTCTTCTATAAAACTTATAATTTGAGTAAACAGGTCACTCTCGTAGTTGCTCTTTTTCCCCTGAATTACTGCGGAAAGCCTTTCTAATCCCATACCTGTATCAATGCTCGGCTTAGGCAGACCCGTGAGCTTGCCTTTTACATCTTTGTTGTATTGCATGAACACCAGATTCCAGATTTCCAGAAACCGATCGCAGTCGCACCCCACAGCGCAGGCGGGGCTGCCGCATCCTACATCCCTTCCTTGATCAATAAGAATCTCGGAGCATGGCCCGCACGGCCCCACATCACCCATTGCCCAAAAATTGTCTTTTTCTCCGAGCCGGACAATCCGCTCCTTTGCAACACCTATCTTCTTTACCCAAATATCCGCTGCCTCGTCATCCTCCTGAAATACCGTAACCCAGAGGTCTTTTGGAGCAATGCCCATCTCTTTGGTGATAAACTCCCATGCGAAGGCTACCGCTTCCTGCTTGAAATAATCCCCGAACGAAAAATTCCCCAGCATCTCAAAAAAGGTATGATGCCGCGCAGTGCGTCCCACATTTTCCAGATCATTGTGCTTGCCGCCAGCCCGCACACACTTCTGGCTGGATGCGGCGCGTGTGTAATCCCTCTTTTCCTCGCCGAGGAAAACGCTCTTGAATTGCACCATGCCGGCATTGGTGAATAATAAAGTAGGGTCTCCTTTAGGTATAAGTGGAGATGAGGGGATTATGGTATGCCCATTTTTTTTGAAATACTCCAGAAAGGTTTTTCTTATTTCATTGGCTTTCATCTATTTCCAAGTTTCCCAAATATTCTTTCATCACATAAATAATGATTGATGTTGAAAATCCCTTTGCCTGAAGATGTCTGAATATCTTTTCTCTTTCCTGTCCACATGTCCTCTTGCCTCCTTGCCCTCTGGTTTTAATCCATTTTTTAACGGCTATTTCCGCTGTATTAAATTCTGATGCGTCTTCATTTTTGGAAATCCGTTTGATTATTTCTTCTGATATGCCTTTCTGCTTTAAGTCGTGTATTACCCTGTTTCTCCCCCATAAACTGGATTTTATCTTTGAGTCTGCCCTCTGTTTTGCAAATACCTCATCATTAAGGTAGCCGCGCTCAAGCAGATAGTTTATGGTTTTTTTAATTGTATTTTCGCCAATATCTTTTCCTTTGAGTTTTAGCTCAACCTCTCTTACGCTTCTTGGTGCGCGGGAGAGGTATTTCAGGGCAATGGTTTTGGCAGCAGAAAAGTTTTGTGGCATTTCTTTGACTCTTTGACACTTTTTAAAACCTTTCTATCTCTATTTTGGACTCTTCTTTTTTGCTTTGGGCCTCTTTAGGTTTTTCAAATTCCTTCCATCCTTCGTCGCTTGTCGCTGTCACACCCTTGACCCTAAGGGCAAAGTCGTCAGGATTGCTTGACTGTGCCAGAGCTTCTTCATAAGTGATAAATCCCTTATTAAGCAGTCCCATCATAGATTGGTCAAATGTTTGCATTCCATAAGTGGTGTAACCTTTGGCAATGGCATCTGAAATTTCTTTGGTCTTTTCCTTGTCCTCTATGCACTCCCTAATTCTGGCTGTAGATACCATTACCTCAGCCGCGGGAACTCTTCCCTTGCCGTCCTTGGTAGGGATAAGTCTCTGGGAGATAATCCCTTTTATAACGCCCGCAAGCTGTATCCTTATCTGCTTTTGCTGATAAGGCGGAAACACAGCGACTATGCGGTTTATGGTTTCCATGGCGTCTATTGTGTGAAGCGTGGAGAAAACCAAATGGCCTGTCTCTGCGGCAGTGAGCGCTATCTCTACAGTCTCCATGTCCCGCATCTCTCCCACCATTATGATGTCAGGGTCCTGCCTGAGCGCGCCCCGGAGCGCCTCTGCAAAACTTCTGGTGTCAACGCCCAGTTCCCGCTGGTTGATGATGGATTTTTTATCCCTGTGTAAAAATTCAATCGGGTCTTCTATTGTTATAATATTATATGTGCTGTGATTATTTATATAGTCTATCAGGGAGGCTATTGTCGTAGATTTTCCGCTTCCTGTGACGCCGGTGACGAGAACCAGCCCCCGCGCCTCGCCCACAATCTTTTCAAGTACATGTGGAAGATGAAGCTCATCAATGGAATTGATAACCATTGGTATAACCCTGAAGACTATTCCGGTTGCGCCCCTTTGCTGGAATATGTTTATCCTGAATCTTCCAAGACCAGGCACGCTGTAGGATGTGTCAACCTGGTGCGCTGTTTTAAAAACCTCCTTTTGCTGGTCGTTCATAAGTCTCATAGCTATCTTGGCCACATCATCAGGCGTAAGCCTTTCCTGGTTTTTTACCGGAGCCAGTGTTCCGTATATCCTTAATATCGGAGGCAGACCTGCCTTGAGATGCACATCAGACGCCTTTTCCTTAACCGCAGCATTTAACACGTCATGCAGTTCCATTTTTAAACCTCCTTCTTTCCTTTTACGATGTTAGACAGTTTTGCCTTTTCTTCTGCCTTTAGCGGCGGAGAGGTTTCCTTCTTGGCGGGGTTTATCCCAAAGTGCTGCAATACCTTCTGTTCTATGGCAGCGGCTGTATCGCTGTGCTCTTTGAGATAAAGTCTGGCAGCCTCTCTGCCCTGGCCTATTCTGTCGCCATTATATGAAAACCATGCACCGCTCTTTTCCACTATTGACGCCTGAACGCCAAGATCAATGATATCGCCTTCTCTGGATATCCCTTCATTATACAGGATATCCAACTCGGCGTCCTTGAACGGCGGCGCCAGCTTGTTTTTTACCACCTTTACCCTGGTCCTGTTTCCGATAACATCCTCCCCTTGCTTAATGGCGCCGATTCTTCTTATATCCATTCTTATGGATGCATAAAACTTCAATGCATTGCCTCCGGTAGTGGTCTCCGGGTTGCCGAACATCACGCCGATCTTATGCCGAATCTGGTTGATGAATATCATGCAGGTCTTTGATTTGCTTATGGTTGATGTGAGCTTTCTTAGCGCCTGGCTCATAAGCCGCGCCTGCAACCCCATGTGCGCATCCCCCATATCGCCTTCAAGCTCAGCGCGCGGCACAAGCGCTGCCACTGAATCTATAACCAGAACGTCCACGGCCCCGCTCCTTATCAACACCTCTGCAATTTCCAATGCCTGCTCTCCTGTGTCAGGCTGGGATAAAAGCAGCTCGTCAACCTTCACCCCGAGTTTTTTGGCATATCCCGTATCCAGCGCATGTTCCGCATCTATGAATGCGGCGACCCCACCTTTTTTTTGCG
>CAZVZI010000075.1:0-7475 GCA_964631455.1 uncultured Thermodesulfobacteriota bacterium
GGACATTGACATCTTTATCTTTTAGATTAGTCCCTTCAGGGATTAAGACTATGGCGATGGCAGCCGGAAGTTTATTTCCAAGAAGGAATATAACCCCGAATGTGTTTATCTTATCAGGCGGCAGGACAATGCCTTGAAGAAGACTCATCAACTGCCGCATCTGCCCCAGCACAAGGGGTTTTTGTGTGTATGTTTTTCCGCCTATTTTATATTCCATAATGTCTCCTTTATACCGTTGCCTGTGTATTTTTTAAAATCGCCTGCATTGTAGTTGCCTCTGCGCTGTTTTCATAATATGCGGTAAACGGCAGATCAACATAAATGCCAGTCGGCCCTGATATGACCGGCGCATTCGGCGAATAAATCAGTTCAGGAATAAGAAACTCCAAAGATTCGTTGCCTGCGGAACCTAAACCGTCTCCGAATAAATACTTGACCTTCAGGCTGCTCTCTGTTGAATTGACTGCTTTATTGTAGAGCGTCAGGTTTTCAAACAATGCCTTCAATGTGCCTGATACCTTTACCCTGTCTTCGGGCAAGGATTTCCTTTCACCGGCGCCGCCGATTACATAGACAGAGCCATCAAGATTGTTTTCAAGAGACAGCCCGTCTACGCTGACAACATTGGCGATTGCAGAGCCGCCTTCCTCTATGGTCCCGATAACAAATCCGTTGAAACTCTGCTTGCCTAAATCTGTAGGCGTGGAGTCAAAGGTTGCGCCGCCTACTGTTTCCTTTGCGCCGATAATATCTATGCTCACATCTTGAAAGCCTTCAGGTTTGATTGACAGCCCGAATTTGTTGATCTTACAGCCATTATATTTAAAATATTGTGCAATGTCTGAAAAACCTTTCTCTATCAGGAGACTCGGCAGGCTTGCCCCGATTTTGAGCGTGTGAATATACGGCCCTGCGCCTGTTGTTGCTAATGACCCGAATGAAGCTTTTAGCAGGAGCGCCATATATGCCTGAAGTTCAAGGCTGATGCTGCCGCTTACATCTTTATTGCCAAGCGTAGGTTTTGACGCCTCACGACTTCCTACTATCGTGTTTGAATCAATCAGATTGCGGGATGATTTTAAACTTTCCGAAACAAAGTAAATCTTTTTGGTGTCGGGAGTTGCCGGGTCTGTTTTGTATGTTGTCTCCTCCTGTATCGCTAATAATCCTTTTGCGCCGATTGCCTGTGCCATTTTTTATACCTCCTTTTTTCTTGAGGATGTTTTTTCCTCAACTTTTTTGAATTTGATGGACTTCTTTTTAAAAAGCGCCTCTGCCAAATCATCGGCAATTTCCCGCGGCTCGCCGAGTTTAAATGTTCCGGCGGCGCCCATGTTGATTGTTTTGGGACCGTCTTCGTAAACTATTTTCATAATTGCCTCCTATACTTGCCATGCAGGAGCGTCATAAATAACAGAAAAGGTGATTTTGACTCCTGCGATTTTATTTTCTTCGTGCTTGACCATCAAGGCGCTGGATGGCTGCTCTGTATATTCTGCAAGACCGTTCCATGTTCCCTTGTCTGTCCCTGCCGCCTTTAGAATATCCGCAACGACATTGCGGATGTTTGAAAGTGTTGCGGCGCCTGACGCTATCTCTACTTCAATTTCTATAGTCAATGACCATCGGAAAAAACCTATGGGGCCGTTTTCATTTTTTTCGTTGGCAGTGTCCCTGTAAGTTAATCCCGGAAGGTTTTTTACATAGATTGGGGTTTCCCGCCATTCAAACACCTTGTCTGCGCCTAATTCCGTGTTATAGCCGTTTGCGATTGTAATTGTTTTAAACCGCGCATCTATTGCATTTATGATTTGCTGCTGAATTGTGTCTGGCATTGCAATCCTTTTTTTATAACAGGGATTAAGCCCTGTTATTACGCATCCTTGCTTAAAACTAAATTTGTGATGCCTGTCGCATCAGGTTTAATGCCTTTGATGTAATATGTAATGCCGCGTATCTCCAATGTGTCGCCGTGAGCAACGCCAACAACATCCGATGTCTTTGCCTGCGCCTGCGGGCCTGCGCTCTCAACCTCGCCGGTGAACATATTGACGCCCTGATAATCATTATCGAAAAACACCTTGATGATCTTTGACCCTGCGCCGGCAGAGAAGAGAAGGGCGTCCTCTGTCAGCACGGGGTCAAAGAAAGCATCTATTTCTTCGCTTGTAAAAGACATCCGTTATATCACCTGTTTTTGACCTACGGCAAGCACGGCGAAGTTGAAACTTGGCGTTGTGCCTGCGATTGTGCCGATGAATCTGATATATTTCTTGCAGGCCCTCGTATCAACGCCTATTGACTGTTTTGATGCGGCAGCGACAACCTGCGTAAACACAGCGCCTGATACATCTGCTGCGTCTGAGCCGTCTGACTGGTCTCCTGTCTGTATTTTTCCATCAAGGGTCGGAGTTGTGCCTGTGCCTGCCGCAGAATCAAGGATGATTTTTAAATCGCCCTGATATTGCGAAATGTCTATAGCTGTGCCTGTTAATGTTGACGTCCTTGCCCCTGATACTGCCAATTCTTCAAGACTTAATTCATCATTACAATTAATTATCTTCATGATTTTTTCTCCTTTTTACCCCAAAGGGTTTTTTGGTTTCAGTAATCTTTTCGTTGTCTGTTGACATAGAGTCTTTTGGGTGGGCTACATTCGGGCATAGGATTATTGGTGGCTTTATCTTGCAATATTCAGCCTTAGAATTATCAACCAACATCCTTGCGTCAGAATCTTCCATCTCTACAGGTTCTTCGCCGGCAACGAGCAGTTTGCCTGCAACGAAGGTATTTTGAATAATATTAACCGTCTTCATGCCGCCTCCTTAATATGCAGCAGGGGCAAGATATGCCTTGTCCCTGCTATTATGGATGTTACTGGGCTCCGCTGTCTGAAGATGCGCAGAAACTGCCTGCATGTCTAACTGCTAAATCAGCCCATTGCGTAATTGTGATTTCTATCTGCCCGCTCTTTTTTAGGGTGTAGGGATCTACCACCACATCCATGCCCGCCCACGACGCCAAAATCAAATCCGCAAAATTTCCATAGAGAACCTTGTTGCCCGGAACTTGCTTGCTTACACCGGCCTTGTAGCCGTTAACTTCCCCGAATTCTCCATCGCCTTTTCCCCAAAGAAAATCGCTATATTGCGAAGATTCAATCTTTGTCGCTGTTTTCCATTTCCCTCTGACGCTTGGCGTGGTGATGTATGCGAGAGCGCCAAAATCAGCGTTTGCATCTGCAACTTGCGTTTCAAAATCCACAATCTTTGCCCAGGTCGCCGCAGCTCCAAATGTTACGGCGCCGATGCCTGTGGTGTTGAGAATGCCTGTTGGCTGGCCATTTGAGCCCGAGCCATTGATTGCGGCAAGGTCTAGGGCTATTGCAAGGACTCTCATCAGGTCATCCTTGATAAATGATTCAACCGGTATGGATGACTGCATCAGCAACTCTTTTGTATATGCGGTATCGCCGACAAGCCTGTGCGGTGTTAAGCCAAGCTGCCCGAATGCCTGGTCTGACGGGGTTGCATCGCCTGTCTCAGACAGCCAATATGCTGTTGCGCCGCCGGTTACGCGGGGTATTGCCACATTGCCCACCAATCCGCTCAGCTGTCTTGCGCCAAGTTTTGCGACAAGCGTTTTATTCCGAAGGAGTTCTATCATCTCGCTGCCGAGAACATCTGTCCCCACGGTGAAACCGCCTTTTGCGCCATCACCGGCCTGCATTGCCGCCTTTGGATTGAAAATATCTTCAGGTATGAAAAAGCCGTTTGGTTTTCTGCCTGTTAGTTTTGCCACTGCATCCGAGGCCTCTCTTTCGAGCCCGTCAAATGGTTTTCCATTTTCCCGCATCAGCCACATTCCCCTGATTGCATTGAGAAGATTATACTGCTTTTTCTCTTTGGCGCTCATACCGATTAAAGGGTCGGGATTTTCAATCACCTTCGCATTGAAATTATTCACAAGAACCGCTTCTATAAACTCTGCCTTGCTTTTTCCCTCGCTAATATATTTTTTGGCGAGGTCTCCTGCATTATGCTTCGATGCGATTGCCAGAATCTCGTTGATCTCTGAATCTCTTTCTTTTCTTGTGTTTGCGCTGATTGCCTGGCATTTGCAGATTATTCCTGCGGCAATCTCTGCGCCACAATGTTGACAGTTATTCATAACGGCCTCCTTCAATTTTGTTGTTACATTTTTTATTTGTGGAGCTGCTGTCCGGTTCCCACCGGCTTGATGAATAACGTTGTCCCCGCTGTTATTCATTGCATTTGCGGCTTGATATTCTTTGGGTATGTTTTTAAAATTTGATAAATCAAAGTGTGCTGCTATTTTTACCGGTTCTGTAAATTCATCACAGATGCCAAATTCTATTGCCTCCTGAGCGGAGAACCACGTCTCTGTCTTCATCTTGTCTCTGATTTCATTTTCGGTTTTTCCGCTTTTGTCTTTGTATATAGAAACGAGGCTCTCCGCTGTTTTGTCAAGCATATCTGCCATCTTGCGCATTGTCTCTGCGTCTCCCATCGCAAGGGCATGGGGGTCGTGAATCATCATAAGCGCATTTGCAGGCATAATTATTTTATCCCCTGCCATTGCAATTACAGATGCGATTGACGCAGCCACGCCATCTATGTAAACGGTCTTTTCTGCTTTGTGTGCCATGAGGGTGTTGTATATTGCAAGCCCTTCAAATACCGAGCCGCCGGGGGAATTGATTCTGATGTCTATATTCTCTATGTCACCAAGCGCTTTGAGGTCTTCTACAAATCGTTTTGCGCCAATGCCATCTTCAAAAAAACCTTCCCCGATTTGCTCATAAATCAGGATTTCCGCTGTTTTGGATACTGCTTTGTTTGTTATTTTCCAATATTTTTTCATTATTCTGCGCCTCCTTTTTGTTTTTTTTGCGGCATGGTGTCGTTAGCCGCATTAGCTGCCGCCTCCATCTTGCTAGTTGTAAAAACAAGATCATACTCATCTGCCATCTCTTCCTCTCTTTTAAGCTGTTCAAAAATATCTCTCAAATCCTTGCCTCTTGCTGCCGCCACCTCTGTTCGTGTTTTAAGTCCGAAGTTGACCGCTACCATGTCCGCCTCAATGTCATTTTTTGGATCAACCCAATCAAAACCTCTCGGCTGCCATGTAGCTGCATTGAATTTATTAAATTTTGTATAAGGCAGGGTTTTGCCCGAATCTAATTGAATAGCCTCCACCATTAAACTGGTGTCTAACCAAAGCGGATATATTTTTTTTAGAGTTTTGCGGATGAACCACTTTTGCATGAATCTATATATATCCCGCTCGTCTATTTTGCCGGAACGGATGCTTGAAAAATTGACATCGGACAGGTCATTGGAAATTGAACTATATGCCATGAGCAGTCCCGCTGACGAACCTCTCAACATCACTCTGTTAAACTCAGAGAATTCGCCATTAGGATAGGCAGGGTTAGAATCATGCACAGTCGTGCCTGGCGGAAGTATCTCCCTCATGCCGGGTTCCACATCTTCCTGTATATTGCCGTATGCGTCTTTTAAATCGCCTTCGTATTCCGTGCCGTCGCTCATAATAATTGACTGCATCTTGCTTGCGCCGATACGGGCATTGATAATTGCCGCTTCTGTGTATGCGCCGATGTTGTTCAATAAAATCATTGAGGCATAAGCCCACGGCACAGCCCGTGTCTGTCCGATTCTTTCCATGTTAAAAATAGGAATAATTTCAGACGCAGGCACAATGTCATAATTATATCCGCCAAAGGAATAATCGCCAGGATGTCTTGTCAAAAAATGATAAGCTATACGTCTGCCCCAGCTATCCTTTTCGACTCCCATTACAATTTTGTTTCCATTGGAAAGCTCCCTATTGTAATTTTCATCCAATAAATCGGATTCTATAAGCTGCAGGGCAAATCTATATTTATTTTGTTTCCAGCCCCGCACGATGCGTATAAAGGCATCGCCATCCCTTGCCGTTGATTTTAACGCGAGGGATAATAATTCATGCAGCGATAAATCGCCTGTGACATCGCAGACCCCTTCTTCTCCGTAATCTTGCCATGCTTTTTCAATCGCTTTGTTTGCGCTTTCATCAAAATTTCCATTTTCATCTTTTGCCTGATTTTGCAAAATTATGCCTTCATGCCCGATAACATTGACCACCAGCGAATCTAAAAATTTGCGCATATAGACATTATTCATCGCAAGGCTGCGGGACCTTCCCCGCATAGTCTTGAGCGATGCAAGGACTTCCCTATCTGCGGAAAGGCTTGAAGATGAGAATGAGGCAGTCAATCTGTCCACAAGCCCCGCTTGGTACGAGTTTCTTATAAGCGGCGGATGATAATGTTTTTTTGAATGATTATCAAACAATGAAATAATGGGGTTTATTATTTTTTTAAGAAAGTTCATAATTTCATCAGCACTTTACGTTTTGAAGATTTGCCATTTTTGATATTTTCTTTTTCAATTTCTGCCTGATAGTGACTCCTATATTCGTTTCTCCATCTGCGCAGTTCATCCGGCGTGAGCTTTGAAATACTTTGTCCGCCAATTGTGATATTCATAACATCACGAGATGCCTTACCCTCCAATAACGATTCAAGCGCATCTAAAACTTTTTTTACATGGCTTCTTGCGTCGTAGCCTGTGGTCTGCGCTGCGAGGTTGGGTTTTATTTCTATTGTGCCTCTTGCAATTTTATATCTTTCTCCTGTCTTGGAAATATAAGATTCCCATTTATATATGCCGGCTGTCCAATTTGCTGTTGTGGTGTTTGCGACACTGATAAGATGGTCTGTTCCGTCAGCAGTTCCGGCGAAGGTGATTTGTATTGAGGTCTTGACAAGATAATAAGTGAGCGTCCATGTGGCCGCAGGATAATCGGACAGGGATTTTTTGAATTTTAGTGTATCGCCGGCAATGATTTCTGATGGCTCTGTTGTGGGAATATCTGTCATTTGACAGATATTTTATTTTACGAAAGGGTTAAAGTATAGGCATAAAAAGACACAAAACAGCACAAACTTCACACTATTTTTACCAATTTTTTACAAATCCACCCCTTTTTTCTTTTGGAGTAACTTTTTTAATTTTTATTCCAACTTTCTCAATAGATTCTATGTGCGCATTTTTGGTTTTTTCTATCAGGTCTAAAACCGATTGCCTAAAGATACGCAGCAGACCGTTGGGCTTACAATATTTAAATTTCTCCTCCATGCACCATTGATAAATAGTTCTTTTGCTTACGGAGAAATATTCAGCGACCTCGTTAGGCCGTAGTAAATCTTTATCAGGTAATCCTTTTATTTCCATCCCTTGATCCATGATTGTCCTTTTCTCTTTTGCCTTTGTATAAATGGCTGTTTCGGCTGTTGGGCAATTTCTTTTTGCGGCGCAGATGTTTTTTGTGGAATAGGTTTTAGATTTTCTGCAATCGCTTCAAACTTCGGATTCAATAATTCTATGATT
>CAZVZI010000076.1:0-7414 GCA_964631455.1 uncultured Thermodesulfobacteriota bacterium
CAAGAGCATAAAGGAAGAAGGGCATAAGATTGTTGAGGTAAAGGAAGAAGGGGAGCATTTCAGGCTCAAGATAGAAAAAAGATAGGAGGTAAACGATGGCAATAAAGGTAAGGATTCCGACACCGCTGAGAAAACTGACCGGCGGTAAAGATGAAGTTTCTGCTGAAGGTAAAAACATAAAGGATCTGATAGATGATATAGAAAAGCATTATCCCGGTCTGAAAGAAAGGATATGCGAAGGCGACGGCAAACTCAGACGGTTTGTTAATGTGTATCTCAATGATGAGGATATAAGATTTAAAAACAACATGGACACCGAGCTTAAGGCAGGCGATGAAATTTCCATTATACCTGCCATTGCAGGAGGGGGAAATTGAAAAAGAGATTTTACCTCACTTACCCTCCTGAACTCATCAAGGAACCGCTTATTTATCAGGTCATAAAATCCTATGAGGTTGTTGTCAGTATACGACAGGCCAATGTATCTGATAAGCTCGGTCTTATGGCGCTGGAACTCGAAGGCGAGGCTGCTGAAATAGACAAGGCTGTCAGGTTTTTAAGCGGCAAAGGCGTTACTGTGGAGCCGATAGAGTTGGATGTTATAGAATAGCATCCAACTTCCCTTCTTTTGTTTCTTGGTCTTCTAATCATTCATCCTGAAAATACACCCCCAAAACACCCTTGCCTTGAACTTTAGCTTAGGTTGTGGTATATTTTACACCTGCCCCTGAATGTATCTATCAGGGGCTGTTCAAAAAGCCGGGAGGTAACTGTAAAGTGTCAGATACAATATCAGACAAGATTGGCGCAGAAATATCAAACAGCGGCAACGATGAAACGTTTTACGAGAAGACCCTTAAAGAACCGCAGATTGGCGAGATTATAAAGGGGAAAGTAGTCTGCATTGCAAAAGATGTGATTATAGTTGATATCGTATACAAAGCAGAAGGCCACATACCGCTCAAAGAATTTCTTGACGCACATGGAAACCCGCAGATCAAGGTCGGAGATGAAATAGAAGCGCTGCTGGAAAGCGCCGAAGACGAGAATGGTTATGTGGTTCTCTCAAAAGAAAAAGCCAGACAGATAAGGACTTGGGACGAGATAGAGGATGCGTATAAGACCGGCAAGGCTATAGAAGGGCTCATAATCCAGAAGGTAAAAGCAGGCTTCAATGTTGATTTAAGCGGCGTTACCGCATTTCTGCCGGGCTCTCAGGTAGATTTAAGGCCTATAAATAATCCCGACCAGCTTATCAATAATTCTTTCATGTTTAAGGTTTTACAATATGACAGGCAAAAACCCAATATCGTTGTATCAAGAAGAGCTATTTTGGAGAAAGAAAGAGAACGAAACAAAAAAAATATCATACAGACCCTTGAGGAGGGGAAGATTGTTGACGGGGTGGTAAAAAATATTACCAGCTATGGCGTTTTTGTTGACTTGGGCGGCATAGACGGTCTGCTGCATATTACCGACATATCATGGGGAAAGGCCAAACATCCGTCGCAGGTTTTTAAGGTCGGTGACAGGATATCCGCCAAGATTTTAAAATTCAATAAGGAAGAAAATAAATTATCTCTTGGCTTAAAACAGATGAAACCTAACCCATGGGACACGGCCAAGGAAAAATATCAGGCTGGGTCAAAGGTCATGGGCAAGGTTTCCAGCATAACGGATTACGGGGCATTTGTGGAGGTTGAAGAAGGCTTGGAAGGGCTGGTGCATCTGTCTGAATTAGGCTGGGCAAAGATAAAGCATCCTTCTCAAAGATTCAAAGTCGGAGATTCAATAGAGGTAAAGGTATTGGAACTGGATTCTGTAAATAAGAAGCTGTCCTTAAGCCGCAAGCAAGTTGAGCCAAACCCATGGGATGAGATGTCGCTGAAATATCCAAAAGGTGCAAGGGTTAAGGGCGTTGTGAAAAATATTACGGATTACGGCATTTTTGTCGGCATAGAAGAAGGCGTAGACGGGTTGGTGCATATATCCGATATGTCATGGAAAAAAATAAAACATCCGGCAGAGCTTTTTCAGAAAGGGCAGGAGATAGAGGCGGAGGTTTTAAACATAGACAAGGACAAGGAAAGGCTTTCCCTAAGTATAAAGACGATTCAGCAAGACCCCTGGCGTGGGGTTGAAGAAAAATATCATGCAGGCATGTCTGTTGTCGGCAGAATAACAAACATGGCAAATTTTGGGGCATTTGTAGAGATTGAGAACGGCGTAGTGGGTCTTATACATGTCTCGGAATTAACCAGGGGAAAGAAAAAGGGAATCAACATAACTGTCGGAGATACGGTCGAAGCAGAGGTGCTGAATGTAGACCCTGAGGAAAAGAAGATAGGCCTTGGCTTTAAGGGATTGGTAAAAACAGAGGAGAAAGCTGCCGGTTAAAGCGTATGGGGAAAAAACATATAAAATGGGTTTTAGGCATTGCAGGCTTGTTCTTTCTTGTCTTTTTTATATTCTTTTTTGTTATTTTTCTGAGCGGCGACGGCCTTCCCTTTGGCGATAAGGTGGCTGTGGTAGAGGTGGAAGGGATAATAACCGAACCCGAGTCAATCAATAAACAGATTAAGGAATTTGTGGAGAGGGATGATGTAAAGGCCATTGTTGTAAGGATAAACTCGCCTGGCGGCGGCGTAGGGCCGTCTCAGGAAATCTACAGGGAAGTAAAAAAGGCAGGCGCTAAAAAGAAAATAATCGCCTCCCTGGGCGCTGTGGCCGCTTCAGGCGGTTACTATATTGCTGCAGGAGCCGATAAGATAATTGCAAATCCAGGAACCATTACCGGGAGCATCGGCGTTATCATGGAATTTGCAAATGCGGAAGAATTGCTTAACAAAATAGGCTTCAAAGGCTATGTAATAAAAAGCGGAGAATATAAGGACATCGGCTCTCCTCTTAGAGGCATGAAGGATGACGAGAAGAGGCTTTTACAGAGTGTTATAGATGATGTGCATCAGCAATTTGTAGGCATTGTGGCTGAAAACAGGAAACTAAAGATTGATGCGGTTAAAAAATTTGCCGACGGCAGAATATTTTCCGGCCAACAAGCCAAGAACATCGGATTGGTTGATGATATTGGCAATTTTCAGGATGCTATTGATATTGCAGCGTCCATGGCCAATATAAAGGGCAAGCCGGTTGTTTTATACCCTGAGAAAAAGGGCATTGGGCTGTGGGATATTATCTTCGGCGATGCAGCGACTCAGATGATAAGAAGATTAAAAGGCGGATACGGGCTGCAGTATCTTTTTCCGTATAGCATATAAAACCGAACATTATGTTTTTTGACTTTACATGGGGAGGAACTAAAAAATGATAAAAAGCGGTTTGATAGAAAAGATTGCTGAAAAGGTTAAAAATTTTACCAAAAGGGATGTGGAACTCATTGCGGATAAAATCTTTGACAGCATGACAGCCAGCCTTGCAAAAGGCGGCAAGGTTGAGATTAGGGGATTTGGCAGCTTTAAGGTAAAGGAGCATAAGGCCAGAAAAGGCAGGAACCCAAAAACAGGAAAAACTATAGACATCCCGGCAAAAAAAACTCCATTCTTCAAGGTCGGCAAAGAATTAAAGGAAAGGGTAAATAAATAACATAGAGATATGAAACAGATTTGGGCGCCGTGGCGCGCAGAGTATATCCTCGGGCAAAAATCCAGCCAATGCATATTCTGCAAGGATTACAGCAAAGACGATACAAAAGAACTGGTTTTATACAGAGGCAAACTTGCGGCTGTTATGATGAATAAATTTCCTTACAATAACGGCCATCTCCTTGTCTATCCGTGGAGGCATACAAGTCTGTTGGAAGATATTGAAAAGGAAGAGACCTTAGAACTTTTTAAGCTCATAAAGGAATCTGCGACAATCCTAAAAAAAGAAATGAACCCCGGAGGATTCAATATAGGCATGAATCTTGGAAAAGAGGCCGGGGCAGGAATAGAAGAACACATCCACTTTCACATAGTTCCCAGATGGAACGGCGATACGAACTTTATGCCTGTAATAGGAGAGATCAGGGTTTTACCGGAACACCTTCAGGCAACCTACGATAAGCTTTACCCGCATTTTCAAAAGATCAAACCCAGTGATTAGGTTGCCCCGCACTCCTCCTGACTTCCTTTTATCTTTTCCACAGCATGACTTATAGCCGGCAAAACAACAGACAGGTTTTCACGAACCGCCTTTGGACTGCCTGGCAGGTTTATGATGAGGGTTTGTTTGCGGATTCCGCACACAGCCCTGGATATCATGGCATTCGGCGTTTTTTTCAGGCTCTCCGCCCTCATTGCCTCGGCCATGCCCGGAAGCTCCTTCTCAATAACCGCCCTTGTTGCCTCTGGCGTAACATCCCTTGGGCTCACGCCTGTGCCGCCTGTTGTTAATATCAAATCCAGCTTCTTCTTATCGGCAAATTCCATAAGTTTGGATCTTATAATATCTGTCTCGTCAGGAATGATTTGATAGTCCATGACCTCGGCAGGCAGGTCTTTTATCATTCGCTCTATCTCTTTGCCGCTTAAGTCTTCCCGTTCCCCGCGCGAGCCTTTATCGCTCATTGTCAGTATGCCGACTGTAATCATGGATGTTCCTCCACCCAGACATCGCCTTTTTTGGTTGTCTCTCTTTTCCAAATCGGGGTAATCCTCTTAAGCTCTGTTATTGCCCACTCGCACGCCATAAATGCGTCGTTTCTATGCTGTGCCGCCGCTGTTATCAGAACAATATTTTCTCCGATATCTATTGCGCCGGTTCTGTGGACTATTCCCATTTCAATTATATTGAAATTATTCAAGGCCGTATCTCTAATCTCTTTAAGTTTCTTTTCCGCCATGCCAGGATAGTGTTCAAAGTCAAGTTTTACTATCTCCTCGCCTTTTGATATATCCCTTGCTGTGCCAAGAAAGGCAACAACCCCGCCGATGCTTTTTGACGCAGCCTTGACCAGTTCTATCTCTTCGCTGACAGAAAAATCCTGTTTTTGTATCCTTACCAAATCCATATTCGCCCCGAAAATTCCCCAACTGTCATCCCCGAATGCTTCTATCGGGGATATGCCCCCGATAGATTCAGTCGGGGGCATATTCCCGATTAAAACTTCGGGAATGACAAAATTGAGGCAACATAACATCACCCGCCTGAAAACGGAGGCAGCAAAGCCACCTCATCGCCGTCTTTTATAATAGTATTTTTATCTGCAAATTCCTGATTAACGGAAATCATAATGCTTTTCCTGTCAATAAATTCTGCCAAAGCCGGAAACTCCTTTTTCAGCATATCTCTTAATTTATCAAACGAAACAGGCTCCAGAATCGTCAGATTCGCCTCTTCCTTGCCCGCCTTTGTTTTAAGCATCGCGAAAAACCTTACCTTAATTGCCATAATCTATATCCACTTGTCTCCGTTTCCCGATATCTTTACCTCTACCCGCGGGCCGGCCTTTTTAAGAAGCGCCTCGAAGGTATCGCCATCATCAGGAAATATTGCATATCCGTATCTAATCCCGATTTCTTGTTTAAACAAGGTTTTATCAAAAATCTCCCCTTCCTGGGCAGCGCCGCACAACTTGCTTATCAGTCTTATTGCCCCTTCATCAGACTCTAAAAACAGGACTGCAAGCCTTTCATCGTCTAACCTTGCTACGACATCAAAACTTCTCACCCTTTTCTTTAAAACATCAAGGATATTCGCAATCAGGTTTTTTCTTTTATCGCCTTCCTGGCTATAAGCGCTCAAGTTCGGTATGTGTATAATCATAAGCACAAATCTTTTCCCAAACCTTTTTGCCCTTCCAATCTCTTCTTCCGCCCGTCTTTCCAAAAATTCTTTTCCTCCCAAGATGCCGTCCAGCAGTTCCTGTGTCTTTGCCTTTTCTTTTTCCTGCAGCATGGTATGCAGCAATGCCCTTTCCACATAAACCATGAACCTTCCAAGCACATCCATATCTGTTTTGGTGAAGTGTTCGGGATAAAACGTTCCTGGCGCAACCTTATTGAACAAGGTAAGCACCCCGATTACCTTCCCCTCCCTCTTGAGCGGATACGATATAAGCGAGATTATAAGCTGGTTTGCTTCCTTTGGGAAATTCTTTATAACTGCTTTTCTGGTTTTAATTACCTCATGGAGTATATCCTTTTCCGCAGGCAGAAAAGAGGCTCGCATCTTTTCATCATCCAATCCATGTCCTGAACGCAAATGATACTTTTGCGTCCCGTCATGCCTTATTCTAAGCGTTGAACCCTCTGCCCCTATAATTGCCGCAGCGGCAGTGGCAATTATGTTAGGTAATTTTTCGGGGTCTGTAATAGAGATTATCTCCAGCCCTGTTTCATCCACTGCTATCATCTTGTTTGACCGTAAAAATTGCCTTTCCTGTTCCTGGTGATTATTTATCGCCTCGGTAATTGGAATGGCAATTTCCTTTAAGAAAGATTCCTGATGCGGCAGCAGCCCCTTTTGAGATACCATCTGTCCGCTAAGAATGCCAACCGGCCTGCCTTCTTTTATAAGCGGGAGGGAGAGATATACCTTTTTTGGCTCATCAGTCTCCGGTTCTTTTTCTGTAAGAATAACCGTTTTGCCTGCATTTGCCGCCCATCCGTCTATGCCCTCGCCTTTGCGGAAGGCAAGAGGCCCAGCCGCCTTTGTATCTGTTAAAGTAGATGCCTTCAGATGCATCATCTGCGTATCTTCATTAAACACATAGATTGAAGAGACAAAACCATCTATAAATTGCGCTAATTTAGCACATGCTGCATTGAGCCTTTTCTCCAAAGGTTTACTGGCCCCGAGTATTTTGTCTATCTCTTTCCATATGGTGAACTTGACGGTGTCCCATTTCATCTCCTCAAATTCTTTTGAACGAAGAATAACCTCGCCTGCAAGGACGGCAAGCCTTGTCAGGAATGCAAGATCGTCCTGTGTAAATGCGTGCATTGATTCCGCGCTGTTCACATTTATAACGCCGATTATAGTTTGGTTTATGATTAAAGGGACACACAAGGCGCTTTTAACCCCGCTTTCCCTTATATGCTGAAATTCATCTTCAGATGCCTTGCCGGATATCAAGAGAGGCTTGCCGTCCCGCGCAACCTTCCCTGCTATGCCTTCCCCAAGCGACACCTTGATCTTTCTTGCAATCTCTTCCTCCATTCCCTCTGCTATTTCCACCTTGAGGTGTTTGCTGTCTTTGTCTAAAAGCATAAGGGAGCCTTTTTCCGCATTGGTAGATTCTATGGCAAGCCTTAAGATTAACGAGAGAAGTTCCTTTCTATCGCTTGTCAGCCTTATTGCATCAACAACCTCTCTGAGAGACGATAGAAGCGCTGCATGGCTGTCTGCTCCTTGGCTTTTGAACTGAAGTTTTTTCTCTTTCATGCCCCATATAAGCTTCGCACTTAATGGA
>CAZVZI010000077.1:0-7382 GCA_964631455.1 uncultured Thermodesulfobacteriota bacterium
ATATATAAACCGCGGCGGCAAGGTGTTGTTCATGCTTGACCCTGGAACGGTTCCGCAGATTGTTTCATATCTGAAAGACTATGGATTTCAGGTAGGTGATGACATAATTATTGACAAGCTTTCCCAGGTCTTTGGCGCTAACTATCTGACGCCTGTTGTTACAGAATATGACAAAGACCATCCCATAACAAAAGAATTTAATGTGGCAAGCTTCTTCCCCCTCGCAAGGTCGGTTGATATAGAAAGCGATCCTGCCAAGGGCAGATACGATTTAGCTAAAACCGGCGATGCGAGCTGGGCGGAAACCAATAAAAAGGCGCTTGAAGAAGGGAAGGCTGAATACAATGAGGGGAAGGATAAAAAAGGGCCTGTTTCAATTGCCGCTGTTGCCGCGGTTCTTGTGGGAGAGGGTGAACACGGCGGGCACAATAAAGATGTTGAAAGCCAAAAGACATACGCCAAGCTGGTTGTCTTAGGCGATTCAGACTTTGTCAATAATACAAACATAAACCTTGCAGGCAATAAGGACTTTTTCCTGAATACCGTAAACTGGCTTGCAGAAGAGGCTGACATGATTTCCATCAGAAAGAAAGAGCCCGATGCCACTCCGGTGGTGCTCACTGCCAGCCAGGGCAGGCTTATCTTCTGGCTGCCTGTGATTATAATACCGTCTCTTGTCCTCGTTACAGGCATAGCCGTATTGACCCGCAGGAGGCAGAAAAAATAAGATGAGGTTTTTCAGAAAGACCGTGTTCTGGTTTATTGCGCTGGCTGTAATCGGCGGCTCATTTTATTTTATAGATAAACAGGTTGAAGAAAAAAAGGTTATAGAAGAGACAAAGAAAAAGCTCTTTCCTTTTGAGCCGAATGATGTTGCAGAGTTTCAGATAATTAAGGGCAGCGACAATATAATTTTAAGAAAAGAAGCGGAGAAATGGTTTGTTGAAAATCCTTTGAGGGCCGCTGCTGATAAAGAGGTTGTTCAGAGACTCCTTGATTCCATTATCAATGCAAAACTTGAGGCCACTCTTTTTGAAACCCAGTCCGAGGAAAAACTTAAGGAATTGGGCATAAGCGGCAAAGACAGCCTCTCGGTTACCTTCAAGGTTTCTTCCGGTTTAGTAAAGACAATCGTTTTCGGCGATAGAAATCCTACCATGAATCTCGGTTTTGCAATTCTTAAGGACGACCCCCGCATATTCAGATTGACTGCGGATATAAGGGCAGAGGCGGATAGAACAGTTTATGACCTGCGTGATAAGGCGGCATTTTATTTTGAACCACTTAAAATTAAGAGTTTTGAGATAAAGTGGTTAGATGGCAAGTCTATAACCGTGAGCCATCCTTCTGAGGGCAAGTGGCATATTACCAAACCGAAAAATGCAATTGCAAGCGCAATAAAGGTTACAGAGATTCTCTATAAGATAAAGGATGCTAAAATCAAGGCATTCGTCGATGAATCGCCAAAGGATTTAACAAGCTACGGTCTTTCCAAGCCAACGTTAAAAATTACTGTCCTTGGCGAGAATGGCAAGCAAACAGAACTCCTTATCGGTGAAAAAGATAAAAAGCAAAGGGGTATATTTGCAAAAAGGAGCGATGCACCCAATGTATTTTCGCTTGAGGAAGACTTTATTGTCGGTATGCCAAAGAGCGTCGAGGAATTAGAGGAGACGGAAGTTGGGCAGACAACGAAGAAATAGTATGCAGTATGCAGTATGCAGTGTAAAAAAAGAGAAGAGAGTCGCTGCCTACTCCTTGCTGTTTTTACTGCTTACTGCTTACTGCTTACTGCTTACTGTTTTTCCATCTTTTGCAGAAGAATCCAAACCCCTCAGGATTGGTGTTGTCGGCCCTGAGACAGGCGATGATGCAGATAGCGGCCTTATGACCCTTGCAGGCGTTGAACTGGCGGCAAAGGAGTTTAATGACGTCGGCGGCATAGACGGCAAAAAAATAGAGGTTGTCCATTATGATAATCAGAGCAATTCTCAACTGACACAGGGCGTTGTGCAGAAGCTGATAAAAGAGGATGTTGTTGCTATCATTACATCGCCGACAGGCTGGTCAACATTCGGTCCTGTCTGGCTGGCAAATGCGTCAAAGGTGATACTTATGTCAGCAGGGAGCAAGAGGCATATCGGCAGAAGCGGGCCGTTTATATTCCGCAATGCTCTGCCGGATGAGGTTGGCACAGAGGAAACCATCAAATATGCAACGGAGAAGTTGAAATATAAAAACTACGCCATTGTTACCTCAATGAGGGATGATGAAACATCTCTTCAGATTGGCGGGTTGTTCAGAGGGGCGATAATAAAAAGAGGCGCCAAGATTGTCAGCGAAACCCATGTAATGATGGGCGCAACCATAGAGGAGGCAATTTCTCAATTGAAAAAGGATGCGAAAGAGCCGATTGATGCGGTAATATTTGCAGGGGATGATGCGGCTGCCATTGAGGTTTTGAACGAGATGAGAAAACAGGGGATAAAGGCGCCTGTTGTCGGCGGCGATATTCTTTATACCGATGAGTTTTTGAAAAATGGCGGCGAGATTGTTGCAGGCACGTTGCTTTATGCAGGTTTTTTTCCCAAGGATAAGTCGTCGGTTGTTTCAAAGTTTGTTGCGGGCTACAAGAAAAAGACCGGCAAGGAACCGGGTATATTTGCGGCGAATTCTTATGATTCATTTATGCTTATAGCAGAGGCGATAAAACAGGCAAAGACGGCAGAACCTGCTAAAATAAGAGATGCGCTGGCAAAGATAAATATGCAAGGCGCAACCGGAAAGCTCACTATGGATGCGAATGGCGAGGCAATCCGGCAGCCGTATATACTTCAAGTGGTAAAAAAAGGCGGCAAGGTAGAGTTTGAATTGGCCGCAGCACAATAAAAAAACTTGCCCCTACATCTCTTTTAAGCAGAGATATGCACTCTGCATACTTTGAACATTCCAAAGAAACTCTACCTCCCATAAAAAACAATTTACAAAAAACCGTTGCCATAGCTTCTTATATTTGCTATAATTCAGGAGTAAAATGGTCTAATATGTCCATATTCTTGAATAGCATACGACAAGAAGCCGACGTATCATGGGTAAAGTTATGCAACAACTAACAGAAGTTCTTGATAGTATTGCCGCTGGACTTATCATTATTGACCGCGACCACCGCGTAGAATGGATGAATAAGAAGGCGCTGGAATGGCTTGGGCCTTTTGTGGAAATCGGCAAAAGGCGCAGGTGTTACAGAACAATAGTATATAGTAAAGGTTTCTGCGAAATCTGTCCAACCGGAAAGACCATAGACCACGGAACTGCAACCCATTACGAATTTAACCTCCCGTCAAACATACCCCCTGAAATATCGGAAAGCGGCAGCCCTGCTGCCTTTGAAATAATCGGTATTCCTATATTTGATAAGCATCGTCGTGTTTCAAGGGTTGTTGAGCTTATACTTGATGTTACTGAAAAAGGCATTGAAAAGATAAGGTCAGAAGAGCTTATGGTCCACATAGAGAAGATGGCAGCCGTAGGACAGCTTGCAGCAGGGGTCGCCCATGAATTAAATACGCCTCTTGCCACCATATCAATCATATCGGAAGAGTTGCAGAGCCTGATGGACGGGCTTTCAGAGGGGAAGTTTACCAGAGATGAGTTAAGGGAATATCTTTCTGATATAAGCGGTGAGATAAAGAGATGCCAGACTATAATAGGGGATCTCTTGAGCTTCTCAAAGAAAGGCGTATCCGAACAGATAGAGACAGACTTGAATAATCTTGTGTCAAAGGCCATAAATCTTATACAGAGAGGTGAGGGGTATAAAGGGGTTACCATTTTAAAGGATTTTAATGTCCCTGTCCCTAATGTGAAGACAGACCCTGAAAGGTTCAAACAGGTTGTCTTCAATGTGCTTAAAAACGCAGTAGAGGCGGTAATGGGCAAGGGCGGCGGGAGGGTTATTGTGTCCACTGTTAAAGACGGCTGTTCCGTCAAGGTGGTTGTCAGTGATAACGGCCCCGGCATACCGGCGGAGAATCTAAAAAAGGTGTTTGAGCCGTTTTTTACCACAAAGCCGGTCGGCAAAGGGACCGGTCTGGGTCTTTCCGTGAGCTACGGCATTATGAGGGACCTGACGGGCGATATAAAGATAGAGAGTTCAGCTGGGGAAGGAACGACAGTGTCGCTTCTTCTTCCAGCGGAGTAGTTATATGAATATCCTTATAGTCGATGATGATAATATCTTCAGAAAGCATATAGCCAATGCCCTTGTAAGGCGGGGTTACAAGGTTACCTCTGCTGACAACGGCAAAGAGGCAGTGCATATGGCAGAAGATACAATCTTTGACGCTGCCTTTGTGGATATGAAGATGCCCGACATGAACGGTATTGAAGTTATAAAAGAATTGAAGGAGATACAGCCGGCATTGAAGAGTATTATCCTGACCGGTTACGGCAGCATAGCAAATGCAGTAGAGGCTATGAAGATTGGGGCATACAACTATCTTCTCAAGCCGTGCGAGATAGAAGAAATGGAATCTGCTATCAGGGCAGTCGCGAGTCAGGAGTTAGAAGTCAGGGGAGAGGGGTATTCAGGGGTTTATCACGGCATCGCAGGCAATAGTCTCGCAATACAAAAGGTCATTTCTATTATCCGGCAGGTTAAGGATTCTCCATTTGCTGTGCTTATAACCGGGGAGAGCGGCACAGGCAAGGAGCTTACAGCCAGGGCTGTTCATTTCGACAGCATAAGAAAAGAACGGCCGTTCATTGCCATAAACTGCGCCTCATTAAAACCGGACCTTCTGGAAAATGAACTATTTGGCCATGTAAAAGGCGCCTTTACAGGCGCAACGGATAATAAGGATGGATTGCTAAAAGTTGCAGACCGCGGGACCATGTTTATAGATGAAATAGGAGATATGAATTTGACTGTTCAGGCAAGTCTGCTTAGGTTTCTGGAGACAGGCATATTCAGACCGCTTGGTTCCACCAGAGAGATAAAGGTGGATGTTCGGATTGTAGCGGCCATAAACAAAGATATAGAGGAGGAGGTAAAGAGCAAAAGATTTCGTCACGATCTCTATTACAGGCTGAATGTCTGCAGAATAGACATGCCGCCTTTAAGGGATAGAAAAGAGGATGTGCCTATGCTTGCAAAATATTTTCTTCTTTCCTCGCCTCTGGCAAAAGAGAAGTCAATTGCCATTTCCGACGGCGCTATGGATGTATTGACCGCCTACCATTGGCCGGGAAATGTCAGGGAGCTTTTCAACACCTTAAGCAGGGCAATGCTCCTTTGCAATGAAAATGTGATAACAAAAGGCATTATAAACTCCATCCTTAATATAAAAACCGATGTTTCAAACTATGCACCTTCGGCAGAAAGTCTTGATGGTATAGAAAAAAAATGCCTCCTTGAAAGCCTCAATGCCAATGACTGGAATATCACCAAAACCGCCACTCGCCTCGGCATAGACAGAAGAACCCTCCAGAGAAAAATCGCAAGATACCAGATAAAGAAAAATACGCCTTAACGCTTATAACCTATTTCTTAAAAATGCGCCCAATGCCTTATCCACCTTGCCTATATGCTCTGTCCACCAGGATGAAAGAAGACGGTTAGTCTGTATTATATTAGCCTCTTTTGTCCATGAAAATCTCCTTTGAACCTTTGCAGACCCCTGATCCCAGAAGGACTGGCCTATTTTACATCCCTGACTTTTCCTTTACCACATCCATGACCTGTAGAGTAATCTCCCCTATACCCTTTTCTCTTGCATAGCTTATAATAGCCCTTTTTGCCATAGGCTGAACGAATGGTGGCACCCTCTTCAGCCTCTCCTCTGCCTCCTTTGTCCATGTAATATCATCGTCTGCCAATGGCTGCCTGTTCGTCATAAGACCCTTTGTCAATGTCAGGGGCTCATGCGGCGCAGCGCCTCCTCCGATATTTACCCCCAATGTCTTTACCAGTTGGGTCTCCTGTGGATTTGTAAGCATTGCAATCTGGTTTTTGCATTTTGGGCAGCCGAATATAATGCTTACAGAACCCTCCTCAGGGGCATCTGCCTTTATAAACTTCATTGGCTCATCACAACTGACACATAGAAATTTCATCTCTCGCCTCCCAAGAATTCGGCAACCTTTTCTCCAATGTGCATAATTGCCTTTGCAGAAGGAGAATCTTTAGCCTCTAATAAAAATGAAGTCCCTTTATCAAGCGCCACGGAGATTAAAGGGTCAAAGGGGATTTTCCCCATATAGGGTATATCCATGATTGCAGACATCTCCTTCACAGAGCTATCTGGAAATAAAGGCTCTTCACTGCCGCATCTCTTACAGATATATCCGCCCATATTCTCTATCAAACCGATTACAGGAATATTCAACCCCTTTACAAGGCTAATGGACTTCATAACCACAAGCTCTGAAACCTCAGATGGTATTGTTACCATTATCACGCCATTTAGGTCCGGGATTAGGTTTATAATGTCATTTAAGCGATTTGGCCCTGGAGGGAGGTCTATGAAAAGCATATCCAGATCGCCCCAGCATGTATCAGTCAGGAGTTCCCTGACCGTTCCCATCTCCGCTGTTCCAACCCAGGTATGAGTAGACGATGGCCCATTCCATGCAAGAGGGGTCTCATCAAAGGGTAAAAGCATGTCCATGGACATAACCTTTATTCCAGAATATCCTATTGCAGGCAATACCCCGTTTTCGGAAGTATCAAGTTTTCTACCCCTTACCCCTGTCATCTTTGCAACAGAAGGACCGTTAATATCTGCATCAACTATACCTACCCTGTAGCCCCTCATGGCTAATAAAGTTGACAGATTAACGGTCACAGCGCTCTTTCCAACCCCGCCCTTGCCGCTCATCACAGCAATCTTATGCCTTATCCTATCCATGCGAGACTTGAGGCGATCCCGCTGCGCTACAACCTGCGCAACTATATTTGAACCTCCGTCTCCTGATATCTCACTATACCTTTTCATTTTTCCTTCCTCCTCTTTTCTTGATATGCACCTTGCAATCAGCATTGCATTCCTTCTTTATCTTCTCAAGCCTTCGTGAGTCAGCCATGAATGGTTCAATATCTTTTAGTGTTAAATAATAGGCATTAATAAGCCTCTGCTTTAACAGGCCGAACGGGTCCTTCCTTTCAACAGTATAGTAACAATTGGAGTGATCCCTTGTTGCCCTTAGAATACCACTTTTTCTAAGAGGCTTAGATGGCGGGATACGGTTGACTGGGGGAGATTCAATGTCTGTACAAGGCAGTTTACGCAAAGGATAGAATCCCACAAAAGCATTGCCATACGGAGTCATATCTCTTCAGAAAAGGCTGATAATATATCCTTTACATCTGCCATGGATATTCT
>CAZVZI010000078.1:0-7308 GCA_964631455.1 uncultured Thermodesulfobacteriota bacterium
AGCGTCAATGAGATATGCGCCAAGCCTTTTCAATTCCTCTGCCACAAGGCTTTTTCCTGATGCAATGCCGCCTGTAAGACCGATACGCATGTTATGTGAGAGTTTATTGCTTATCCTTTCTTAACTTGAAGTCCATCTCAACAAGTTTCTTTTCGCAGAGCTATTTATCAATAGATTGCCAACAAATCTTTTATCTAAAGTCCCGACTTGGCTTAAGGGTTGTGTTGTTTTTCTTGACCACGCGGCAGCTAATATAGCATATTCCGATAAAAAGGCAAAAAAATGTTGACTTGGTTTTTTATCCGTGTTACAAGTTACCAATTTTAGGAGTACATGAAAGAAAATAACAACGGCCTGTTGAAAAAGGCGGCATGGCTGTCTTCTCTTGGCATAGCCATGGTGGTTGCCACCTTTATGGGGCTTTACATAGGTGTTTATCTTGACGATAAATTTTCTACCAAACCGTGGCTTACGATAATATTTTTGATACTCGGGATAATGGCCGGCTTTAGAAATATCTACACATTGATAAAGAAATATGGTTTTTAGAAGTATGCCTCAGGTTAAATTTGACATGCTCCATCCGGTGCTGATAAAGGTCGGAGCGGCGAATGTGGTTGCCTCGGTAATAGCTGTTAGCGCAAGCGCAATAGTTGCTTCTGTCTTTGTGGTTTTTAGCATCCTCATGGGCGCCGCGATCGGTGTCATAAATCTTTCTTGGTTGACAAGAACCATAAAAAACGGTTTTTCATTCAAGCCTGACAAGGCACAACGGTTTATGATAAAAAGGTATTATATTCGGCTTCTGACGCTCCTCGTTGTTATAGGTATTTTAGTTTCAAGAAATATTGCAGAGCCGGTAGGGCTTATTATTGGTTTTAGTGTCATCATGATGACTACCCTGACAGCAACTATATATTTTGCGAAAAAGGAGTTGACCTGATATGCACTCGGAAGTTACATTTTTTGGCTTGTTCGAAATTCCATTGTTTTGGTTGCCGGCTAATACAGCCGTCATGCTGTATATTATTGTGTGCCTTGGGCTGTTCAGTTATTTTATTTCGAAGAGATTGAAATTGGTACCTAATCATACCGTCCAGAGCATTGTGGAGCTTCTGATAGAAGGTATTGCAAATTTAGTAGAAGAGACCATGGGGCATCACGGCAAGAAATATTTCCCTTTGATTGCAACGTTTGGCATCTATATACTTATTTCAAATATTTTAGGTCTGATACCCGGTTTGCTTCCCCCCACATCAAATCTGAATACCACCGCCGGTCTTGCTATAATTGTATTCGTCGCCACGCATATCATCGGCATAAAGGAGCATGGCATCAAATACCTGAAGCATTTTACAGGGCCTGTGTGGTGGCTTGTGCCGTTGATGATGCCTATCGAGATTATCAGCCATCTGGTCAGACCTGTTTCACTGTCTCTCCGTCTTTTTGGAAACATTATGGGGCATGAGCTTATTGTCGGGATACTACTCTTGCTCATGCCGTTGGCTTATCCGCTTTTAGCCCTTTCCACAGTCCTTGGGGTGCTTGTGGTGTTTATTCAGGCATTTATTTTTTCTTTGCTCAGTATGATGTATATTGGCGGCGCATTGGAAGAGCCGCATTAAAATAAAAACAGGGTCAAAAGGTCAGAGGGTCAAAGGGTCAGAGTCAAAACAAAAACTTTGACTCTATGACTCTTTGACACTTTGACTCTTAAAAAAGGAGGTAAGGATGAAAAAACTATTATTAGCAGTAGTGATTGCGGCAGTTCTTTTGGCAAGCTATGCTCCGGTTGCAAGGGCTGCTGAAGAAGGCGCAAAGGCGTCTGGCGGTAATGTTATATTTTTTGCAGCAATTGCCATAGCCGCAGGGATTGGGATGGGACTCGCCGCATTTGGAACAGGCATTGGGCAAGGGAATGCTGTCAGGGGCGCTGTTGAGGGTATCGCAAGGAATCCTGAGGCTTCAGGAAAGATACTGACTGCAATGCTGGTTGGACTGGCAATGATAGAATCTCTGGCTATTTATGCGCTGGTCATTGCATTGATTCTGGTATATGCCAACCCATTAATAAAATATATAGTGGGTTAAGGATTAGGGGTCGGCCTTGTAACCATGGAAGCGCTTGCTATCTACGCATTGGTTGTCGTTTTCATGTTCTTATTCATGTTTGCCCCTAAATTTGGCGGTTAATTCAAAAAAATCACAAGTTGCAAGTTTCAAGCAGGAACTTGCAACTTGTCTTTTGCAATGTGCATCCGTCATAATATCGCCCCGTTGTCCCTGTCACTCCTCTGAATAAACTCTATAAACAAATTCGGCCTTGACAAAACAAGGTAGAATATGGTTTAAGTATTCTTTAAATTTTTTCAGCAAAGAGGTATTGTATGCCTAAAAGAACTTATCAACCAAGCAATCTCAGTAGAAAAAGAACTCATGGGTTTCTTGGCAGAATGGCCACGCCTGGCGGAAGGCGGCTAATAAACCGCAGAAGGGCCAAGGGCAGGAAAAGGCTTTCCCCGGCAATAAGCACCAATAAATAAAATAATGGGGCAATATTCTTTTACCAGGGCCGAGAGGATCCTTAAAGGCAAGGATTTTGCCTTGGTGCGAAAACAAGGGAAACGGTTTGCAAGCAAGGGTTTTGTTGTTTTTATAAAGACAAACAATCTGGGTATAAGAAGGCTTGGACTTGCTGTCAGCAGCAAGGTGGCCGGGGCTGTAAAAAGGAACAGGATTAAACGGCTTTTAAGGGAATTCTTCAGGCTTAACAAGGAAACCTTTCCTCGGTCCGCTGATATTTTTATATCAGTTAGACAGGGCTTTAATCCCGGCGATTATAGAGAGGTTGAAAAGGAATTTCAAGGATTGGGATTTAAGACCCAAAACTGCCAGGAAAATTATGATTAAAACGTTTTTGACAGGAATTATCAGATTTTACAAGTATTGCCTGTCTCCTTTTTTAGCCCCGTCGTGCCGTTTCTATCCAAGCTGTTCTTCTTATGCCCGTGAAGCTTTGGAAAGGTATGGCGCGGGGAAAGGGGCTGGCAAGGCTGTTCGCAGGATTCTTAAATGCCATCCGTTTCATCCCGGAGGGTATGACCCCTTACCGTAAAATAATCCTATGGAAAAAAGAGTTATATTAGCGCTGGTATTATCGCTTCTGGTTCTGTTTTTTTACCAGGAAGTCGCTGTCAGGTGGATAGCGCCTCCTCCTGTAAAAAAGGCCTCTGCAGATAAGAATGCGCCTGAGCAAGCCAAGAAATCGGAAAGCGTCAGCGCGGCTCCGGTTAAGGAGGAGGGGCCTGCTTCCACTATTAAATATACAGAGGAAACGGCGACAGTAGAGACTCCTTTGTATAAGGCTGTTTTCTCCGGTAAAGGGGGAGGCATAAAAAGCTGGGTGCTGAAAAATTATAAGGAAGGATTGGGGCAAACCAGCAGCAATGTTGAGATGGCGGCATCCGGGTTGGATGAATATCCTCTGGAAGAAAGGCTGATTAAAGGCGCTGCGTCAGTTCGGCAGGCTCACGATGAAGTTGCTTATTTTAAACCATCCAGAACAATCATTTCTCTCAATCCAGGCCAAAAACAAGAGCTTGTTTTTACATGGCAGTCTCCTGACGGAGTCAGGATTGAAAAAAAATACGTCATTTCAGCGGACGCCTACGGCATTCAGGCAGAGACAACCATCTCAAATGCCTCATCTAATCCATTCGAAGGCAAAATGTCTACAGGCCTTGTGTCATCCGTCAAGCTTCTTGAAAAGAAAGGCGGTTCTTACCATAAAGGGCCTATATTCTACTCGGATGGAGGCATTTTGACAAAGGATATGGAGCAGGGAGAAGAAATAAAGACAGGCAAACTGGGCTGGGCCGGATTGGAGGAGATGTATTTCATATCCGCCATTATCCCTAAAAAAGCGGAAGATGCAAAATGGTCAAGCGTAATAACAGGGGATTTGGTAAAGGTAGAGGCTGTTATTCCTGTAAATCTGCCCCCTAACGGCAATGCAAATATCAGCTATGCTGTTTATATAGGACCTAAGGATATGGGCATACTGAAGGCGCAAGGGGTTCATCTGGAGGACTCTATAGACTACGGCTGGTTCCCTCTTGGCCGGAGTCTTAACAAGGTTATTGCAAAGCCTATGCATGAAGCCATGAATTTTTTGTATTCATATATCCGCAATTATGGCCTTGTTATAATACTCCTTACAGTCATTATAAAAATACTCTTTCATCCGCTGACCAAAAAGGGTCTTAATTCCATGAAGGAGATGCAAAAGATTCAGCCGCAGCTGGCCGCTCTTAAGGAAAGATATAAGGATGACAAGGAAAAGATGAACCGCGAGCTTATGGATCTTTATAAAAGATACAGCATCAACCCTCTGGGCGGGTGCCTGCCCATGGTTTTACAGATACCCGTTTTCATAGCCCTGTATAATGTCCTTTCAACATCAATAGAACTAAGGCATGCGCCGTTTGCGCTATGGATTCACGACCTTTCTGCGCAGGACCCGTATTATGTAACGCCAATCCTTATGGGCGGAACCATGTTGATACAGCAGAAAATGACACCTTCCGCCATGGACCCGGCGCAGGCAAAGATGATGCTTATAATGCCCGTGGTATTTACCTTTATGTTTTTAAACCTTCCGTCAGGCCTTGTCCTTTACTGGCTTATAAATAATGTGCTTGCCATAGCGCAGCAGTATTATATACAAAAGACAGCGAAATAAAGGTTAAGGTTGAGGAAGCCCTTTCTTTATGAACCACCTCTCCGACACCATATGCGCCATAGCAACCCCTGCCGGAGAAGGCGGGATCGGCATTGTTAGGATAAGCGGGCCTGATGCAGAGAAAATAGCCAATCTAATTTTCAAACCCCGAACTCCCCAACCCCCCCTTGCCCCCCCTTTTAACAAAGGGGGGGGGACATTAAAGGGGGGGATTCAAAGCCACCACCTTTATCTCGGAACAATCTTTAACCCCTCTGACAATACCCATTTAGATGATGCGCTCATGACAATTATGAGAACCCCCAAATCCTTCACAGGCGAGGATGTGGTTGAATTTCACTGTCACGGCGGCCAACTTGTTCTGCAAAGGGTTCTGGAGGCTGTTTTAAGGCAGGGGGCGCGGCCGGCAGAGCCTGGAGAGTTTACAAAAAGGGCATTTTTAAACGGCAAAATGGATCTGACTCAGGCAGAGGCTGTTATAGATTTGATAAGGGCAAAAACCGATTTAAGCCTCAGGTTTGCCCATCTCCAACTGGAAGGCGCTCTTTCTAAAAAGGTAAATCAGATAAAAGAGGCTGTTGTTGACCTCCTTGTTCCGATAGAGGCAGGGCTTGATTTTTCGGATGAAGAGGATGTAAGCATTCTTACCGACGCCGAGATTGAGAGCCGTTTAAAAGGTGTACGCAAGGAAATCAAAAAACTCCTTTCCACATACGAAGAGGGAAAGATTTTAAAAGAGGGAGTAAGCTGCATCATCATAGGAAGGCCGAATGTAGGAAAGTCAAGCCTTCTCAATCTGCTTTTAAGAGAAGAACGCGCCATTGTTACGCCGATACCCGGCACAACCAGGGATATTATAGAAGAGGTTGTCAATATAAAAGGCATACCGCTCAGGCTCATGGATACGGCGGGTTTGAGAGAAACAGAAGACGAGGTTGAAAGCATAGGCATACGGTTTACCATGAAAAGACTTGAGGCAAGCGATATGGTTCTCTTTGTGGCAGATATTTCAGAAGGCAATTTTGAAGAAGACAGTGAAATTTTAAAAAAGGTAGCAGATAAAAAAATTATTGTTGTTGGGAATAAGATGGATAAGGTTTCTGAAAAGGCTAAAAAATCTTTTCATAAGACCTTCAAAGAAATGACGAAGGTAGAAATTTCAGCGCTGCTGGATAAAGGCATTGAGGAGTTAAGGCAGACAATATACAACGCGGCAATCGGGCGCAAGGCCGGTGAATTTACCGACGTGGTTATCTCCAATGTGCGGCACAAGATCAGCCTTGAGCAGGCAAACGCGGCTATTGTCAAGGCAGAAGAAACATTGAACAATGGCCTGTCCAAAGAATTCATTGCAGTAGAGCTTAAAGAGGCTGTGGAAAGACTCGGCGAGATAACAGGCGCAGTAACAACAGAGGATATCCTTGACAGGATATTCAGCCGGTTTTGCATAGGAAAGTAGATATTTTCTGGATAGACCGGGATTTTTATGATATAAATTAAATATGTGGAAGATAATCGCAGCAACGTTATTGGTTTTCTTTTTTAACTATTCCGTGCTCTTTGCCGAAGGGGCTTCAAAGGATGATGAGAAGACAATTGAGATTAGCCCCAAAAAGATAAAGAAGGAAGCAGAGAAGGTTATAGAGAAAACCGGAAAGGCCCTGAAAAAGGCCGGAGAAAAGACAGGAGAGGCTTTGGGAAAAGCCGGTGAAAAGGCCGGGGAAGCAACAGGAAAGGCGCTGAAAAAGACAGACAAGAAAATCAAAGAGCATCAATAATATCCCTTACTTCGGCCCCACCACACTCAACGTATAAGCCTCCAGATTTATATACCTTTGCGCTGTTTTTAGTATGTCGTCTGCTGAACCGCCTCTATCTTTCCCGGATACCTCTTGTATTCGTAAAAACCGAGGCCGTAAAGCTCGTTGGTTGCCATGTCTGTTGCCTGAGCCATGTTTTCCTGAAGCCCCATTTCATATCCGCCTATGAGCGCGCTCTTCGCCCTTTTTAATTCTTCATCAGTCGCTTTTTCTGTAATGACCTTTTTTAACTCCCTTAATATCCCCTCTATTGCCTTACCCTTTTTTCAGGCGCTGTTCCCATGTAAACAGCCAATGCCCCAGGTTCAACGCCCTCCCTTGAAAATGCGCTCAAGGCATAGGCAAGGCTCTCTTTGTCGCGAAGATTCACAAAAAGCCTGCCTCCCTGGCTGGAAAGTATTTCGGTCAGCACTGCAAGAGGAAATCTTGCCTCGCTCGTGATGGTTGCGCCCATAAACCCAAGCGCGATGTGGGTTTGCTGTTTTTCTTTTGTATCGCCGGTTTTTTTGATATGGGTTTGCCTGCCGTCTATGGGCAGGTCTGGCAAGGGCTTGGCCTTTCTTTTGAAGCTGCCGAACAATTCCTCCATCTTTGCCACAGCCGCATCTTTGCTTATGTCTCCTGCAATGGATATAATCATATTCTGCGGCACTATGAGCCTTTTATAATGCTTTGCCAAATCTTTTCTCTTAAAACCCGAAACGGTTTTTTCAGTTCCGATTACAGGCATTCTATACGGATGTTTTT
>CAZVZI010000079.1:0-1731 GCA_964631455.1 uncultured Thermodesulfobacteriota bacterium
TTTGTTCTTTCAAACCCCATATAAGTTTAGCGCTTAATGGACTTAGTTTTTCAACATTTCTAAATTCAGGCTGCTGAAGAAAACCCTGGAGGCTTAAATCCTCTGATGCGTTGATGATGATATCCAGATTTTCAATGGCTTTTATGTCTTCTATGTTTGAGGTAATGCGGATATAGAACGGTTCGGCAAGCCTGTAGCCAAGTTCATCAAGTTTAAAAAGAAGGGCGTTTTTATTATTGTCTGCAATCATCTCTATCTTAAGAGTTTTATCCTGCAGAAGGGTGGGCAGCAAGCTTAAGCCCTCCCTGTTTGCCCCGATTATGGCGATGTGTTTTATCCTATCCATATTTCAGTTACCAGTTACCAGTTAGCAGTTAGCAGTTAGCAGTTATCGGTTAATGTTTTTCACTTATTACTGTTTACTGATAACTGTTCACTGTTTACTGTTCACTGTTTTTTAGTGAGTATGCCCAATTCAATAAGCCTTTTTATCAAGTGAATGGATTCTTTTTCTCCGACGCCAAAGAGCCTTTCTTTGTCAAGCCCGCCCTTGTTTGTTTCGTCAAGCCTTTTCATGCCCTCAAGAAGCAGGCTCTCAACATTGGCCGATATTGTTTTTGCCTCAGGTTTAACATCTATTTCAACCTCAAATTCTCCGTCCTTCCATGATAGCAGATGATATAGCGCAATTTCGCCTGAAAGCTCTCTGAACACGGCATGGACGATATTGCCGTTTTCCACAAATATCCTGCCTGTCCCTCCATCCGAGCCGATGTTTACGACGGCAGTCTTGCGGCTTAAATTAAGCACCTGTATTACATCTACCAGGCTCATATCCTTGAGCCCACCTTTTATGCCTTCTTGCATAATAGCGCCCCTATAATTTAAAACCCATGTTTCTTTAAAAATGCCTCATCAATACCCTGTTTATTGGCCGACAAAAACCTTTCCACATATTTTGCAATCACATCTGTTTCTATATTAACCCTATCTCCTTGCTTCTTGAGAGACAAGGTGGTGTTTTTTAATGTATGCGGTATAATGGCAACCCTGAATCCATTTGAAGTCAAATCTGCTACTGTAAGGCTTATGCCGTCTAATGCAACAGAACCTTTTTTAACTATCTGGCTTTGCAATTCATTCGGAATGTTAAAGTCAAACACTGCAAATTCACCTTCTGCTGTCTTGCGAATAATAAAGCCGACTCCGTCCACATGACCTGTAACAAAATGTCCAGCCATAGGAGTTGAAGGGGTAAGCGATTTTTCAAGATTAACCCTTTCTCCCGCCTTGATGCTGCCGAGCGTAGTAAGGCGCAGAGTTTCTCCTGAAATATCCGCCTCAAAATGAGAAGTGGAGGTTTGGACAACAGTCAGGCAAGCCCCATCCACTGCAACACTATCGCCTATATTTATGTTGGTAAGGCTGCCATTGTGGTCAATGGTTATCCCGGCAGACTCTCCCTTTTTTTTAAGCCCTTTTATCTTGCCTATAGTTTGTATTATGCCTGTAAACATATCCCTCTGCCAGTATATCCTTTCCAAGCTTATTACATTCAAGCCTGTTCAGATGAATCGCGTCTTTAAGTTTCTTTATACCAAGTCCCCCTATCATTGGCAAACCTTCTTTTCCAAGGAACTTCGGAGCTAAAAATATTGCGACCTTGTCGACAATGCCCTGTTTAATTGCCGATGCAGCAAGGGTTGAGCCGCCTTCAATAATAAGGCTTGT
>CAZVZI010000079.1:1741-7266 GCA_964631455.1 uncultured Thermodesulfobacteriota bacterium
GCTCCTTCATAAGCGCCTTCAAATCCACCATTCCGCTCTTGGAGGGAAGCGATAAAATCTCTGCGCCCATTGCCTGTATTTTTTGCCCCTTGCCCCTTGCCCCTTGCCCCTTGCCTTCTGTTGTCACTACAATTATGCCGCCTTCCACTGGATTTAAAAGCTTCGCATTCAGAGGGATAGTCAATCTGCTGTCAGCAACTATCCGCAACGGATTTTTTCCATTAACAAGACGCACCGTAAGTTCAGGATCATCTTTCAAAATTGTTCCAATGCCGACCATAACCGCATCGGCCTCCGCCCTCATCCTGTGGACAAACTTGAGCGCCTCTTTACCTGTAATCCATTTTGATTCTCCGGCTGCGGTTGCAATTTTTCCATCAAGTGTTGCAGCAAGTTTTAAGGTTACAAAAGGCATTTTTGTAGTTATATATTTAATATGCGTTTCATTGATTGCCTTACATTCGCTTTCCAATATGCCGGCTTCTGCATATATTCCGGCACCCCTTAACCGCCTTATCCCCTTTCCTGTCACCAGCGGATTCGGGTCTTTCATTCCTATAAAAACTTTTTTAATGCCTGCCTTTATCACAGCGTCCGTGCACGGAGGGGTTTTACCAAAATGATTGCACGGCTCAAGGGTTACATACATCTCCGCCCCTTTCGCATTTGCACCTGCTTGTTTTAAGGCATTGAGTTCCGCATGGGCAAGGCCTGCCTTTTTGTGATAGCCTCTGCCAACAATCTTGCCGTTCTTTACAATCACAGCGCCTACTGCCGGATTAGGGCTTGTCCTGCCAATGCCTCTTTTAGCAAGGGTAAGGGCGATACCCATAATCTTTGATTCCTGATTTCTGATTTCTGATTTCACTTTTTCTTCTTGCTTACCTCAAGCAGCCCTTTTAATTCTTTCATAAACTCATTTATATCCCTGAACTCCCGGTAAACAGAGGCAAATCTGACATAGGCAACCTCGTCAAGGTTTTTCAGCTTTTCCATTACCGCCGCCCCTATGACGGAGCTTTGTATCTCTCTTGCGCCTGTCTCTATAAAATCTTTTTCAATTCCGTCAACCGCTGTTTCTATGGTTTCAATTCCCACAGGCCTTTTCTCGCACGCCCTCAGGATGCCGTTTAATATCTTTGTCCTGTCAAAAAGCTCCCGCCTGCCGTCTTTTTTAATAACAAGCGGCAGAGCCTCTTCCACCCGCTCATATGTTGTAAAACGTTTGCCGCACTTCAAACATTCCCTGCGTCTACGTGTAACATCTCCATCCTGCGAAAGTCTGGAATCAATAACCTTATCCTCTATATGGGCGCAAAAAGGGCACTTCATGTAAAAAATATGCCACATGAGAGAAGAAAAGACAATAGAATAAGCAGGCTTCGTCGTGACCCTTCGACAGGCTCAGGATGACAATGTCATGGTGAGCTTGTCGAACCATCAACCGAACGATGGGCATATACTACCAAAGTAGTATTGAAAATTAGAAACCTTGTGGCATCATTAATTATTACTAAGCTATTCAAGACCTTGGGTTTGTTAAATCAGATAAGCGGCATATTGGATAGAAAAAAGAGGGAGTTACAATGATGCGGTCATTTCATAAACCCAGTTGAGGCTTTGGCGGGCTACTATATAAAAGCTCTGCGCCCATGCAAGCGGCACATTCCAGTTTGTCTTTCCATCGGTATACAATTCAGGCACCTTGCCGTCTTCTGTCATAACAGCTTCAAGCTTTTCAAGATACATCTCTGCCTTCTCAATCTGTTCCTGAGGCTTGCCGAAAATATTGCCGTTTTTAAGGCTTCGTTGCGCAAGCTTTGAGTAGACAATGCTGAGCCATGCAAACCCCAGAGGCCACTCTGCTTCATTACCAGCAGGATTGTCCTGATTGGCATTGAAATATTTATCCCCGGGATACCTTATAACCCCGTTTTCTCTGACAAGGTTTTTTTCTATATTGCGGAGTATCTGCTTGATTTGAGGTTCTGATACGATATTGTACGGCCAGATAAGGGAGAGCTGCGCCATGTCATACGGCCTGGATTCCGACTCCCTCGGCAGTATCTTGTCAAGGCTTTTTCTCCCTATTTCAACGAATTCCTGCGGTATGGCAGCAAACCTATGTATGTCAATCTGGCTTGAATATTTCTGATGATAATAGCCATCGTCATGCCACATTGTAAGGCCCGCCAAAACCGAACCTATGCTGGATGAATGAACTTCAGGCCCCTCTTCCCACATGCCAAAATCCTGGTCAGAGTGCCACCTTACAGTTGTGAGATACAAGACTATGTCTCTCAGGAGAAGAAGGGTTTCCAACTGGTCTGTGGTCAGCGGATTATAGCTTTTTTTCATAAGATCGCCTGTCTTGTAGAGAAACAGGCCGAAGATATCAAGCTGATGATGTCCCCACTCATGGGTTATCTCTTCCAGAGTGATAGGATGAACTCTGGCATGGATTACCTCTCCGGCGCAGCTTCCAAGGTAGTGACGTTTTCTTGCGCCAAGCAATATTTTGTGCTGATATTTCTGAAATATCCGGAGTATGAGCCTGTAGCTCTCCACCATCTTATCGTATGCGCCCACATATTCATTAGCGTATGTTGCATACATGATGTCTCTCAGCCAGAAGACATTGTATTTATCGCCGCCGTTCTGGCCGTGATATGGCGATGAGATGTAGCCGCCGTTCAATTGCCTTAATTTTTCAAGATGATAATATGCAACAAACAATTTATCCCGCGAGGATAAATCCTTAAAGTTTTTACCCTGAAGAAGCCGCTCAATCGCCTTATCTTCAAGAGAGATTGTCTCTGCCCTGTAAACCATATAGCCGCTTCGCTCCTATGCCTTCCTCAGATATATCTTTATGACCTTATCTTCTTCTTTCATTTCCAGAAGCTCGTTGCCGGTATTCTGCGCCCATAAGGGCAGGTCTCTCTTTGAAACAGGATCATCTGTCAGAACCTCAATAACCTGGCCAATCTCCATCTGCTCAAGGGCCAGCGCCGTCTTTACAGAAGGCATGGGGCAGCTAAGACCCTTTGCATCAAGCGTTTTGTCAATTGTGTATTGCATAATCTCAAGCCTCTCAAATAAATAGATTTACATTAGATTCTTTGGCAATGGAAAGGTAGGATACGGCTCCGATAACATCATCGCATTCATCAATAAAATCTTCTTTTTTGAGCCCCATGACAGTCATGCTCATCTCACAAGGATAAAATTTCACGCCCATCTGATGCGCCATTTGGATAAACTCTTGCAAACTTGGCACCTTTTTTTGGGACATCATGGTCTTGAGCATTGCCGGCCCCATGCCGAGCATATTCATTTTTGACAGGGCCAGCTTTTTTGCGTGGCCGTAGTTCATGATATTCAGCATCTTTTGCATCCAGTTTTGCCCTTTGATAAGCCCGCCTTTTTTCTTAATCACATTCAAACCCCAGAAGGTAAAAAATATATTTACCGACATGCCCATTGATGCCGCAGCCGTGGCTATCACAAAGCATGCAATAGCTTTGTCTAAATCTCCGCTGAAGAGTACAAGTGTTACAGAACCTTTATTTTTTGTTTGCTCATGCTCTTTCATACTTTATGACCATCCTTATAATAATTTTTGAAGCCATATATTTTATGTTATCAGTTTTAAAATCCCAAATCAAGAATCCGAAATATTTATGCCAAATATTTTTTGACCCTCTCCATGACCCCTTTCTTTCCCAAAAGCGCAAAAACTTTTTCCAGTTCAAGCCCCTTGAGCCTTCCTGTCAGCACAGCCCTTATCGGCATGAACAGCCGCTTGCCGTTTTCTCCGGTTTTCTGCTTAATCAACGCCATAATCTCTTTATAAGCATCGGCATTAAAGTTGTCAAATTTTTCTATCTCCTCTGACAGGCTTTTTAATATCCCTGCGGCATGCGGCTCGTTCAATACCTTTTTTGCGTCTTCATCAAGAGATGGTTCCTGCAAAAATGGCAGCAGTATGTCAGGAATGTCCTTCAATGTAACTGCCTCGTGCTTTGCGGCATCTACCGCATTTTTAAGCCATTCATCAGAAATGCCTTCTTTAAAATATGCCTTTGTTAAAGATATAAGCCTGCCGGTGTCCGCCTTCTCCATATATGCCCTGTTGAATGTCTTAAGCCTTTCCATATCAAATATGGCCGGCGACCTTGATAATCTTTCCAGAGAAAATAATTCAACTGCCTGATTCAGAGATAAAAATTCCTTGCCAGGCGAAAAACCGAGATGACATAGATGATTCAGAATGGCCTCAGGAAGAAAGCCTGTTTCTCTCAATTCTTTGACAGATGCGGCGCCGTGACGCTTGCTTAAGGGTGTCCTGTCATGGCCGAGGATGAGCGGCGTGTGCACGTATTGCGGAACTGAGAAAACAAGCGCTTCGAAAAGGAGAATCTGTCGCGGTGTGTTGGAGAGGTGATCTTCACCTCGTATAACATGGGTTATGCCCATTAGCGCATCGTCTATTACAACTGCAAAATTGTAAGCGGCAATCCCGTCAGAGCCTACAATTATAAAATCGCCGAATACCTTTGAATCAAAGGAAACCTTTTTATGAACCTTGTCTTCAAAGGCGACAATCTTTTCAGGGGACTTAAACCTTATAACCGGTTTTATGTGTTTCGGCCGTTCTTCTTTTGAAAGCGTTCTGCATCTGCCGTCGTATTTGGGCGGCCAGCCGGCCTTTACCTGTTTTCTCCGGAGTTCCTCCAGCCTCTCATGGGTACAGTAACATGGATATGCCTTGTCCTGATTAAGGAGTTTGTCCGCGTATTCTTTATAGAGGGCAAATCTTCCGGATTGACGATACGGGCCAAAATCTCCTTTATGGTCAGGCCCTTCGTCCCAGTCAATGCCCAGCCAATACAGGTCTTCCATGATAGACTCTTCAAATGTCTTTGTAGAGCGGGCTGTGTCCGTATCTTCTATTCGTAGAATGAATTTCCCGCCATGCTGTCCGGCAAAGAGCCGGTTAAACAGGGCGGTTCTGGCATTGCCGAGATGCAGGTATCCTGTGGGGCTGGGGGCAAAACGGGTTCTGATTGTATCGCTACTCATTTATCTTGGTTCTTTCGTATTTTACTTGAAAAAGCAGCCTAAAAGCGGCATGTGAATTTTTTAGCCAAAACATTATTTGTATATTGCCGATAGAACGGCAGGGCAAAATAAAGTTAGTAAAAATCAGACCCCGCTGTGCTCGCCTTAACAAAGGCTCTGGAAATCTGCCTGCCCTAAGCAAAATACGAAGGCGCTAGGGTCTCGAAGATGCACGGCAAGGCTTTGTTTTGGTTAAAAAATTCACATGCCGCTTTCCAATATAGTTTTTTAAATAAAATCAACTTTTTTATGAAAGAACCTTTATTTTTTCAACAGTACAGTGGCTTACGCGGCCATGCCTTTGCCTGTGCCGGCAAAACCGAGTCCTTCCGAGGTAGTGGCTTTTATATTTATCTGCGATAGGTTGCAGTCAATGGTCGCAGCTATGTTTTTTATCATAG
>CAZVZI010000080.1:0-1637 GCA_964631455.1 uncultured Thermodesulfobacteriota bacterium
TTATTATGCCGATGACCATTACGGAAAAGATACTCGCAAGGCACGCCGGGCTGAAACAGGTGAAGCCGGGGCAGCTTATCAATGCAAAAGTGGATATTGCGCTGGGCAACGATATCACAGCGCCCATTGCCATCAAGGAGTTCAAGGCGAGCGGAGCGCAAAGGGTGTTCAACAAAAACAAGGTGGTTTTGGTGCCTGACCACTTTACGCCGAACAAGGATATAAAATCCGCTGAGCAGTGCAAGATATTGAGGAATTTTGCGAAGGAGCAGAAACTCAAACATTACTTTGACGGTGGGGATGTAGGCGTTGAGCATGCCCTGCTTCCAGAGAAAGGCATCGTTGTTCCAGGAGATTTAGTTATTGGCGCTGACAGCCATACCTGCACTTACGGCGCGCTGGGCGCATTTGCAACCGGCGTCGGTTCAACAGACCTTGCCGCTGCGATGGTTACGGGCGAGGCATGGTTCAAAGTTCCTGAATCTATGAAATTTACCTTCAGGGGTAAATTCCACAAATGGGTTACCGGCAAAGACCTGATACTTTATTTAATCGGCGAGATCGGCGTTGATGGCGCGCTTTACCGGGCAATGGAGTTTTGCGGTCCGGCCATTGAAAGGCTCTCCATGGACAGCCGTCTGTCCATGTGCAACATGGCGATAGAGGCAGGGGCAAAAAACGGCATCATTGCGCCGGATAAAATCACAAAGGCGTATGTGGAGAAAAGAGCGGAAAGGCCGTATAAATTTTACTCAAGCGATGAAGGCGCGCTTTACTGTGATGTGCGGGAATATGATTGCGCTGATATAGAGCCGCAGGTTGCGTTCCCCCATCTCCCAGAGAACACAAAAAACATCTCTGAGGTGGGAAATGTGCCGATTGATCAGGTAGTCATCGGCTCATGCACAAACGGCAGAATGGAAGATTTACGGACAGCGGCGAAGATACTCAAAGGCAAAAAGATCGCATCCTCCACACGGATGATTATCATCCCTGCAACCCCGCTCATCTACAAGCAGGCCATGGATGAGGGGCTGTTTGATATTTATCTAAAGGCAGGCGCAATAATAAGCCCGCCAACCTGCGGCCCTTGCCTGGGCGGACACATGGGAATTTTGGCCGAAGGTGAACGGGCATTGGCAACCACCAACAGAAATTTCGTGGGCAGGATGGGACACCCCAAGAGCGAGGTCTATCTTGCAAATCCGGCAGTGGCAGCGGCAACAGCAATAAAGGGGAGGATTGCGCATCCGGATGAGGTAGTGAAAAGATCGTGATTCGTGACCGTGTTCCGTGTCCGTGAAGAAGAGTTTTTAACGGTCACGGATAACGGACACGGTCAACGGTATTTATGAAGATTACCAAAGACATGATAGTTGAAGATGTGCTTACGCGATATCCTGAAACACTTGCCGTGTTTGTAAGACAAGGACACTGCTTTGGGCTTCTTGCCAATCCTGTTGCGCGAAAGTCTCTAGCAAAAATGGTAACCATCGGTCAAGCGTGCAAGCTGCATTTTATTGATTTGGAAAAACTGTTGAAAGAGTTGAACGAGGTAGTGGTGCAATAAAATGTAGGGGCGACCCTTGCGGTCGCCCGAAAAAAGGAGGGGATAAGCCCCTCCCCTACTTTTTAGA
>CAZVZI010000080.1:1647-7198 GCA_964631455.1 uncultured Thermodesulfobacteriota bacterium
GGCGCGGATATTGACACAGACCAGATTATACCGGCGCGGTATTTGAATACATCCGATCCGAAAGAACTGGCAAAACACTGCATGGAGGATGCTGACCCGCAGTTTATAAATAAGATGAAGGCGGGGGATATTATTGTCGCAGATAAAAATTTTGGCTGCGGCTCATCAAGGGAACATGCGCCCATTGCCATAAAGGCGGCAGGCATCTCCTGTGTCATTGCAAAGAGTTTTGCCAGAATATTTTACCGCAACTCATTCAACATGGGACTGCCGATTCTGGAATGTCCTGAGGCAGTGGGTGCTGTAACAGAAGGGGACGAGGTGGAGGTTGATCTGAATACCGGTGAGATTAAAATCAATGCACAATCCGCAATCGGCAATCCCAAATCGTTTAAGGCGCAAGCCATCCCGCCCTTTATGCAGGAACTTATCAATACCGGCGGATTGATGGAATGGGTGAAGAAAAAAGTGAAAACAGGTTAAGGTTGAGGTTGAGTCGAAGGATTTCCTTAGCCTTGACCTTAACCTCAGCCTTGTATTTTCAAAAAAGGGGGACTAATGAAGAAGGAAGGCGCAAAGAGCAGGGTGGTTTCCAGCGAAAAACTACAGATAGAAAATAAAACTATTTTTGTGGATTTAAAGGAAAATGACGGAGGCAAGTTTTTACAGATTGCAGAGCTTTCCAATGACAGGAGAAGCACGGTAGTAATACCGCACAGCGGCCTGTCTGTTTTTCTTGAAGCGGTTCAGAAAATATCGGTAACCAGAACCAGCAAGGAGTAAAAATGACAAAAAGTTATAGAATCGCTGTCCTGTCGGGCGACGGGATCGGACCTGAAATAGTCGGAGAGGCTGTAAAGGTCTTGCGGGTAATCGGCAAGAAGCACAAGATATGCTTTGAGCCGAAAGAGGCCCTTGTGGGCGGCGGATCCATTGATAAATACGGTGTTCCGCTTACCGATGAGACTTTGAAACTTGCAAAACAAAGCGATGCGGTTCTGCTCGGCGCAGTGGGCGGCCCAAAATGGGAAGGGCTTGATTATTCCATAAGGCCGGAGCGTGCGCTTCTTGCGCTTCGCAAAGAGCTTGGCCTTTTTGCCAATCTAAGGCCTGCAAAGATATATCCGGTTCTTGCGGATGCATCCACCCTTAAAAAAGAGGTTATTGACGGTGTTGATATTATGGTGATTCGGGAGCTTACAGGCGGACTCTATTTCGGCACGCCAAAAGGGGTTGAAAAACTGCCGGACGGCACAGAGCGCGGAGTCAACACCATGATTTACACCACGCCTGAGATTGAGCGGATAGCAAAGATTGCCTTTGATGTGGCGCGCAAGAGAAGAAAAAAGGTTACGTCTGTTGACAAGGCAAATGTGCTGGAAACAACAGAGTTGTGGAGAAGGGTCGTTACCAAGGTGCATAAGGATTATTCCGATGTGGAACTGAGCCACATGTATGTTGACAACTGTGCTATGCAGTTGGTGAGGAATCCAAAACAGTTTGATATAATAGTTACAGAAAATACATTCGGGGATATTCTTTCAGACGAGGCCGCAATGCTCACCGGCTCCATCGGCATGCTCCCTTCCGCAAGCCTCGGCGGCAAGGTCGGTTTGTATGAACCGATCCACGGTAGCGCCCCGGACATTGCAGGAACGGACAAGGCAAATCCCATTGCAACGATTCTTTCCGTTGCCATGATGCTCAGATACTCATTTAATCTCGTCAAAGAGGCAGACGATATCGAGAAAGCTGTCGAGAATGTTTTGAACAAAGGCTATCGCACGGCGGATATCAATCAGCCGGGAATGAAATTGGTGGGGTGCAAGGAGATGGGTGAGGTTATAATGAACAATTTGTAGTCACAGGCTTTATGCCTGCAAACTATAGAGCCTGTTGCACAAACCTCTTTTTATAAGTTTGTTATGCCCGAATGTCTCTGTCGGGCATCCATGGTTCGACAAGCTCACCATGACAACTGGTCACCCTGAGACTGTCGAAGGGTGGATTCCCGATAGAAGCCTTCGGGAATGACATTTATGATTTGGGCAACAGCCCCAAAGGTATTGACAAATATAACCTGTGGTTATAAAATACCGCCGATATGACGTAAGTGGAGGCATCCGTCAAATGAAGCAAATATTTAATCCTCATGGGGATGAATGGTTCATAAACAAGATAAAGTGGTTTATGATATGGTACGGTTTTCTCTTTGTCTTATTTATTTTTTTCTCCCTGTCTATCTCCTCGATCAAGGCGCCGGCTCCGCTTTATTTGCTACTTTTTTTAAGTCTTTCTACTACTACAGTTCTTATATTTATACCGCTTGGGTGGTTTACATATATATTACCCCTGTCCCTCCCGTTCTACACACTATTTACCCATATATTTCTCTCTTACACAGGCGGGGCTGCAAGCCCATACTATCCCATGTATCTCATGCCGCTGATACTTGCCTCTATCTTCTTCCGTTATGCCGGGGCAATAGCAGCATTTTTACTCATGCTGATTTCACATCTGATTCTGGAATCAGTTTCCCTTTCAGCTGTTATTTCATCTATATCATCAGAACACTTCCTGACAGATGAACTCCCTGTTTTAGCCAGCACACTGCTTACAGCCGTCATGGTGTCGGTTATAGCATCTATGCTGGAGGAGGGTAGAGAAACTATATATAGACTCTTTGGCCAGGTTGAGAAGGCGAAAAAAGAATGGGAAGCAAGTTTTGACGCGATACAGGATATGATATTCATTTTGGATAAAGAGCAGAGTATTTTGAGGGTAAACAAGGCAACTACCGAAAGATTCAAAAAAACGCCGCAGGAATTGATTGGCGAAAAATGTTACAAGCTGTGCCACGGTCTTGACAACCCCATAGAGAATTGTCCGCATGTAAAAGCCATGGAAACAGGCAAACCCCAAACCATCGAGATTGAAGAGCCTTATCTCGGAGGGGCAACGTTTGAAGTGACAACATATCCGCTCTTTGACAACAACCCCCTAAATCCCCCTTTGTTAAGGGGGATTTAGGGGGTTGTTACCGGCTCTGTCCATTACATGAAAGACATAACAGCCCACAAGAAAATGGACACAGCCCTTAAACGGGAGTTTGAGATTACAAAGGCATTGCATAATACGGATAAGGCAATACTCTCAACTATAGACAAACAGGAGGTTTTGCAGTTTTGCATAACAAACTTCAAGGCATTGGTGGACGCTGATTATATCTCTATTGCCACGTTTGATTCGGAGAAAAATGAATTTAAACTTGAGGCCAGCTCGTTTTTTAATCTGTTTAGCGCCGACAAAAAGATTATTTCGTTTGATTCCACCATCCTAAAATGGGTAGTGTCTTCAAGGATTTCCAGATATTGCCCTGATATAAAAGATGAAGACCTGCTTTGCGGCGACAGATGGTTAAAAGATAAGGACATAAAAAGTCTCCTTATAGCGCCGCTCATTGCAAAAGGCGCTCCGCTTGGAACATTAAATATAGGCAGCTTAAAACCAGAGATCTTTAAAAAAGAAGATATTGAGCTGGCGGAAAAGTATGGGCTTCAGATTGCCATTGCGCTGGATAATTCCAGACTCTATGAAAATATGCACAATCTCTTTATGGATACGGTCGCGTCCCTCTCTTCTGTCATAGATACAAAAAGCCCATGGACGCAGAATCATTCGGCAGGGGCGGCAAGCCATGCCCTTGCCATTGCCGAAGAGCTTGGTCTTGACGAGTCATTCATAAAAGAATTAAGGATAGCAGTCCTGCTTCATGATATAGGAAAGGTCGGCATAGATGAGGCAATCCTTAATAAATCTACGCATCTGTCTGACGAAGAATTCAGATTAGTGAAGGAGCATCCGTTAAAAGGGGCATCCATCCTTGAACCGATAAAGGAACTCAGGGGGGTTGTTCCGATAATAAGACACCACCATGAATGGTGGAACGGCGCAGGCTATCCTGACAGGCTTTCAGGCAATATGATACCACTTGGCGCAAGGATACTCTGCGCGGCTGACGCCTTTGACGCAATGATAGCAAACAGGCCGTACAGAAGTAGATTGACTGTTCAGGAGGCCAAAGAAGAGCTTATAAGATTTTCAGGCACGCAATTTGACCCGCAGGTTGTGGACGCCTTTATCAAGGTGCTTGAAAGGGATGGGAATTTACCTAACCAACTTTCCCCTTTTGCCCTTCCACAACAGGAGTAGCGGGCTTGCAACAAAGATTGATGAATATGTTCCCACCATGACGCCCAGAAAGAGCGCAAGAGAGAAATCATGAATCACCTCTCCACCGGCGATGATAAGCGCTATTAAAACCAAGAGTGTTGTTCCTGAGGTAACAACCGTCCTTCTTAAGACCTCGTTTATGCTCCTGTTGATAAGGTCTTCAAGAACTTCCTTGCCCCTCTTTCTCAAATTTTCCCTAATCCTGTCAAACACAACAACCGTATCAGTGAGAGAATATCCTGCAAGCGTCAGGAGCGCTGTGATTATGAGGAGGTTTATCTCTTTATTCATTATATAAAATACGCCAAGCACCGCCAGCACATCGTGAAATGTTGCGATTACCGCCGCAATGCCGAATATAAGCTCAAACCTCCACGCCACATATATAAGGATGCCGAGAAGCGATATGCCCACTGCCCAGAGAGCGTCCTTCTGGAGTTTTTTGCCAACGGTCGGGCCTACGGTGGTGGTTGATTCCACAATAAATTTATTATCGGCAAAAACCTGAGCTAATGCCCCGGTCAGTTTATCAGATGTAGTCTTTAATTCCCCTTCTGTGTTTTTAAGCCTTATGAGAAGCTGGCTTCCCCCTGCAACCTGCTGAAGTTCAGCATCCTTGAATCCTGCCTTATCCAGCGCCATCCTTGCATTTTCCATGTCAAACGGTTTTTCAAACTTAAGCTGCATTGCCACGCCGCCTGTAAAGTCAATCCCAAGATTTGCCTTGCCGAGCGGTATAAAAACAGCCGCGGCAATTCCAACTAATGCCAATATGGCTGAAAAAATAAAGGCATAATATCTTTTGCCGATAAAGTCAAATTTTGTGTTTTTGAGAATATCCATTTATTATAAAACCCCCTTGTTTTTGAGAGTCATAGTGTCAGAGGGTCAAAGGGTCAGAGAAAAATTTGAATCTCATAATCTTTGACTCTATGACTCTTTGACTCTTTGAGTCTGCTCATATACTTAACCTTTCCAGTCTTCTCCTCTGTGTTATAAAGTCAAAAACCACCTTTGTTCCCACAAGCGCAGTGAATAGGTTTATCAATATGCCTATGCTTAATGAAACGGCAAAACCCTTTATCGGGCCGCTGCCGAACTGGAAAAGAACCGCTGCGGTAATTAGGGTTGTCACATGGGAATCTATAATCGTCCACCATGCCCTGTCATAGCCTGCGTCAATGGCAGACCTCACCGTCCGTCCTGTTTTAAGCTCTTCCTTAATCCTTTCAAATATCAGGACATTTGAGTCAACGCCCATGCCTATTGTCAATATAATGCCTGCAATGCCCGGCAGTGTAAGTGTTGCATTAAACCA
>CAZVZI010000081.1:0-7190 GCA_964631455.1 uncultured Thermodesulfobacteriota bacterium
TACTTTTCAGCATACGCGCGGGAGTTTTTTCTTGTCTCAAGCTTTGTCTGCTTACCGCTCACACCCTTCTGCTTACTGTCTTTCTCAACCTGCAATTCTATGGGCAGGCCGTGACAGTCCCAGCCCGGAACATAATCCGTTGCAAAGCCGGTCATAAATCTGGATTTCACGATAATGTCTTTCAATATCTTATTCAGCGCGTGGCCGATATGTATATTGCCGTTGGCATAAGGCGGACCGTCGTGCAGGATATATTTCTTCCTTGCCTTGCCTGTCTCCATAATCTTTGCATACAACCCGGTTTCTTCCCATTTTTTAAGAATCTCCGGCTCTTTCTTTGCCAGGTCAGCCTTCATGGGAAAATCGGTTTTTGGAAGATTGAGGGTGTTTTTATAGTCCATGTTCTTACCTCTGTATAAGTTTTATTGCAATTGATTATACATAGATTAATCGGAAACTCAAATGGATTTTAAATTTAGAGTAGTTTGACACAAGGCTAAGGCAAGCAAGGTTAAGAGGCTTGCAGGTTGCGCTCCTTTTGATTCTATAGTATATTAAAAAAAGGTGACTATGGAACTTTTTGAGAAAAAGATTAAAACAGAGATTAAAAAATCAAACCCTCTTGCAGACAGGATGAGGCCGAGAAATATACATGAGGTTGTCGGCCAGAGGCATTTGTTAGGGCCTGAAAAATTTGTAACAAGGCTCATAGAAAAAAAGGAGCTTTTGTCGTTAATCCTCTGGGGGCCTCCGGGCACCGGAAAGACAACACTTGCCAACATTATTGCTAACGCAGTAGGAGTGAACTTTGTGTCGTTCTCCGCCGTGCTTTCAGGGGTGAAAGAGATACGAGAGGTGGTGGCAGAGGCAAAGGATGAGCTCAGATTAAGAAACCGCAGGACACTCCTCTTTGTGGATGAGATTCATCGCTTTAATAAAGCTCAGCAGGATGCGTTCCTCCATTATGTGGAAGACGGCACCATCACATTGATTGGAGCTACCACGGAAAACCCTTCCTTTGAAGTCAACAGCCCGCTTCTTTCACGATGCAAGGTTCTGGTTCTTGAACAGCTTGCGGAGGAAGATTTAAAGGTTATCATCAAAAAGGCATTGGAAGACAAAGAGACGGGGCTTGGCAATCTGAATGTTGTTGTGGAACAAGACGCTATGAACTTTCTATCCGGATATGCCCACGGCGATGCCAGGGCCGCGCTCAATGGATTGGAGGCGTCTGTCGTGATAACCCGGCCTGATAAAAACGGCAGCCATAAAATCACACTGGAAGTAGCGCAGGAAGCTGTTCAGAGGATGGCGCTTTTGTATGATAAAGGCGGCGAGGAGCATTACAATGTCATATCCGCATTCATAAAATCCATGCGGGGAAGCGACCCGGATGCAGCGCTCTACTGGCTTGCAAGGATGCTGGATGCAGGAGAAGATCCTCTGTTTATCGCAAGAAGGATGGTCATATTTGCGTCAGAGGATATCGGCAATGCAGACCCCAATGCCATACGAGTTGCAATTGCGGTAAAAGACGCCGTGGATTTCGTGGGCATGCCCGAAGGGTGGATTCCCCTTGCCCAGGGCGCTACATATCTTGCAACAGCGCCCAAGAGCAATGCCTCGTATCTTGCATATCTGGAGGCTTTGGAGGATGTGAAGAAAAAAGGCGCCTTGCCTGTCCCTCTTCATATAAGAAATGCGCCCACAGGGCTTATGAAAAAACTTGGATATGGAAAAGGTTACAAATATCCCCACAGCTATGAAGGCGCAAAGGTGGAGCAAGATTATCTGCCGGATGTCTTGAAAGGGAGGAAGTATTATAAACCAGTTTCATCTTGACCTTAATCTTAAAAAATGTTAGCAAGGATATCTAAATTATGGTTCTTTCGTATTTTAGTTGAAAGGCAGTCTCCAATAAAGTTTTTTTAAATAAAACCAACTTTTTTACTAAAGAACTTAAATTATTATATGGAGGAGATAAGGATGTCTGAAATAATTGTAGGTGTTATCGGGGGAAGCGGGCTTTATGAGATGGAGGGGCTTAAGAATGTGAAAGAGGTTAAAATAAAAACTCCATTTGGGAGTCCCTCTGATGCGTATATCACAGGCAAGCTCGGGGAGGTAAAGATGGTGTTTTTGCCGAGGCATGGCAGAGGACACAGGCTGCTGCCGTCTGAGCTGAATTACAGGGCGAACATATACGGCATGAAAAAAATAGGCGTAGAATGGATAATATCAGTCTCAGCCGTTGGAAGTATGCGCGAGGATATTAAACCCGGCCATATTGTAGTGGCTGACCAGTTTTTTGACAGGACAAAGGGGAGGGCATCTACCTTTTTTGGAAACGGCATAGTCGGCCATGTTGAGTTTGCGAATCCGGTCTGCCACAATCTGAGCAATGTGTTATATGAGGCAGGCAATAATGTTGGAGCAACAATTCACAAAGGCGGGACATATATATGCATTGAAGGGCCTCAGTTTTCCACAAGGGCAGAGTCAAAGATTTACAGAAAGTGGGGTGTAGATGTAATAGGTATGACAAACATCCCTGAGGCAAAACTCGCCAGAGAGGCGGAGATATGCTATGCAACCCTGGCCCTTTCCACGGACTACGATTGCTGGCACGAAACAGAGGAATCGGTTACTGTTGAGATGATACTTGACACCTTGAAGAAGAATGTTGCAACAGCGAAGGCAATAATAAAAGAGGCCGTTCCGAAGATAGCAGGTTATAGAGAATGCAAATGCGCAACTGCAATGAAATATGCGGTGGTTAGCGATAGGAAAAAGATACCTGCAAAGGTGAAAAAAGACCTGAAGATTATACTGGGGAAATATGGTATCTGATAAGTTTTTCCTGTCATACACATATAGACCTTTCATATTTTTCTTGACATCTGCTGAACCCTTTTGCTAATTTTTACCGTCCGACTTTGGGGGATACCCCCCACAATAAATATTCGTTACCACTCAGGAGGGATTTTAGATGAAAAAAAGATTTTTGCTGGCGCCAGGGCCTACGCCGGTGCCTGAAAATGTGCTGCTTTCCATGGCGCAGCCTATGATTCACCACAGGACTCCGCAATTTTCCGCCATATTTGCCGAGGCTAAAGAAGATTTAAAGTATATATTTCAGACAAAGCAGGATGTATTAATCCTTGCAGCATCAGGCACCGGGGCAATGGAAGGCTCTATAACAAACCTCTTTTCTCCGGGAGATGAAGTTATTGTGGTAAACGGAGGAAAGTTCGGCGAAAGGTGGGGGAAGATATCGGAGGCTTACGGCTTAAAGGTTCATTGGCTGAATGTGGAATGGGGCAAGGCGGTTCTTCCAAGCGAGGTGAAAAAGGCTCTGGATGCAAATCCCAGGATAAAAGGTGTTTTGATGCAGGCAAGCGAGACATCCACTACTGTTGCACATCCTGTAAAAGAAATCGCGGAGTTTACAAAGAACCGTCAGGATTGTCTGCTAATCGTGGATGGAATAACCTCAGTCGGAGTTTTCCCTACGCCTATGGATGAGTGGGGGATAGATGTTCTGGTTTCCGGTTCACAGAAGGCGTTTATGCTGCCGCCGGGTCTGGCTTTTGCCGCTTTGAGCGACAAGGCATGGAAATTTATGGAAACGGCAAAATGCCATAGATTTTATTTTGATTTCAAGAAAGAGCGGAAGAATTTAAAGGACAACACTACTGCATACACGCCGGCAGCGTCTCTCGTTATCGGCTTGCGGGATGCGCTCAAGATGTTGAAAGAGGAAGGTTTGGAAAATGTATTTGTGCGGCACAACAGGCTTGCGCGGGCAACACGGGCCGCTGTAAAGGCTATGGGATTAAAACTTCTTGCGCCTGACAGTCCCAGCGACGCTACAACCGGCGCTTATATGCCGGAAGGTGTTGACGGCGGAAAATTTGTAAAATATCTCCGCGATGACATGGGCATTACCATGGCAGGCGGACAGGATCATCTCAAAAGTAAGATTATAAGAATTGCGCACCTCGGATATGTGGATACCTTTGATATTATCGTTGCCATATCTTCCATTGAGATGGCGCTGAGAAAATTCGGCCATAAGGTTGAATTCGGCAGGGGCGTTGCAGCGGCGCAGGAGATTTTGATGGAAGGGTATAAGTAAAGCAGCATGCAATGAGCAGTTAAATAGGATATGAGATAGAAAAATAAATATGCAAAAGAGTCATATAGGTAAAACAATCGGCATTTTACTTCCCAAGTCAATATCTAAAACCCAACTCTTACCATAAAAAAACCTTGCCTTTTAATAGTGAATAATTATAATATTTGAACCTTTACAAAGGGGGTACTCATGGCTGTGCGAATTGCAATCAACGGTTTTGGAAGGATTGGCAGGAATGTGCTAAGGACATCCTTGAGAGAAAAGGATTTGGACTTTGTGGCAATCAATGATGTTACGGATGCCCAAACCCTTGCCCACCTTCTGAAATATGATTCCGTATTCGGAATCCTTGATGCAGATATAAAGGCAAAGGATAATTCTATTGTCGTAAATGGAAAAGAAATAAAAATTACTGCTGTAAAAGATCCTGCCCAGCTTCCGTGGAAGGATTTGAAGATAGATGTCGTGCTTGAATGCACAGGCCTCTTTACCGATAAAGAAAAAGCAGCCGGCCATATAACAGCCGGCGCAAAAAAGGTAATCATATCAGCGCCTGCCAAAAACGAAGACATAACAATCTGTATGGGCGTAAACCATGATAAATATGACCCCAAGAAGCACCATGTTATTTCCAATGCATCCTGCACAACCAACTGCCTTGCGCCTGTTGCAAAGGTGCTTTTGGAGGAATTCGGCATTGTGAGGGGTCTCATGACCACGATTCATGCCTATACAAACGACCAGAAAATTTTGGATCTGCCTCACAAAGATTTGAGAAGGGCAAGGGCGGCAGCTTTGTCAATGATACCAACAACAACTGGCGCTGCAAAGGCAGTATCGCTTGTTATCCCTGAGTTAAAAGGCAAGCTGGACGGCCTTGCAATAAGGGTGCCTGTGCCTACGGTGTCTCTTGTTGATTTAACCGCAGAACTGGGAAAAGAAGTCACAGAGACTGATGTGAATAATGCTGTAAAGAAGGCTGCGGACGGCAAACTAAAAGGCATATTGCAATACTGCGACGAAGAGTTGGTATCCGTTGATTTCAAGGGCAATTTCCACTCTTCCATATTTGACTCAAAACTGACTAAGGTTATTGATAAAAAGATGGTCAAGGTGTTCTCGTGGTATGACAATGAATGGGGATTTTCGTGCAGGATGAAGGATTTAGTGAAGATGATTGCGGAAAAGGGATTATAGAGGAGACGGACAGTGGATTTGGATTTAATATATATAGATGACCTGGACATAAAGGGAAAGAGGGTTTTAATCCGTGTTGACTTTAATGTGCCTCTTGATGATAAAGGGAACATTACTGAGGATACCCGGATAAGGGCTGTGCTTCCGACAATCAATTATGCGCTTGATGAAGGCGCAAAGGTTATCCTTGCATCACATCTGGGCAGGCCAAAAGGGAAAAGGGTTCCTGAAATGAGCCTTGCCCCTGCTGCCAAGAGGCTGGGCAGGCTTCTGGAAAAGGATGTGGTCATGGCCCCTGACTGTGTGGGGACCGAAACGGAAAAAATGGCGTCCGGCATGAAACAGGGGGATGTTTTGCTGCTTGAGAATCTCCGGTTTCATCCTGAGGAAGAAAAAAATGACGGTGAGTTTGGAAAAAAATTGGGCAACCTGGCCGATGTTTATATAAATGATGCTTTTGCAACAGCGCACCGCGCCCATGCCTCAAATGTGGCTGTGACAAAATATGTGAAGCTCTGCGGCGCAGGCTTTCTTATGAAAAAAGAACTCACCTATTTTGAAAAGGCCATGAAAAATCCGGTTAGGCCGCTGATTGCCATTGTCGGCGGGAAAAAGGTGTCTGACAAGATTGGCGTCCTGTCCAGCTTGTGCGAAAAGGTGGATAAGCTCATCATCGGCGGCGGCATGGCGTTGACATTTTTCAAGGCCCTTGATTATGAGGTTGGAAAATCCTTTGTGGATGATACTGCCTTAACCCATGCAAAGACTGTTATTGAAAAGGCAAAACAGAAGAACATTAAACTATATCTGCCGGTTGACTTTGTTGTTGCCGATAAATTTGATCCGTCGGCTGAAACCAAGGTGGTAACCTATCAGGAGATACCCAAAGAGTGGATGGCCCTGGACATAGGCCCGGCAACCACAACACTTTTTGGCGAGGCCATACAAAACGCAAAGACCATTATCTGGAACGGCCCAATGGGCGTCTTTGAAATGGACGCATTCAGCAGAGGCACATTCCAGATGGTTACCAATGTGGCCAACACCTATGCCCTGACCATTGTCGGCGGCGGCGATACGGATGTGGCCATTCACAGGGCAGGCGAATACGCAAAGATGTCATATCTCTCAACCGGCGGCGGGGCATTTCTGGAATTGTTGGAGGGCAAAGACCTGCCGGGGATTGCGGCGTTAAGGCACTACAAAAACAATAGGGCTGCAAAGGCAGTGTAAAAATGACAACTCCCCTTATAGCAGGAAACTGGAAGATGAACATGACCGTCAACCAGGCTGCATCTCTGGTCTTGAAAATCAGAGATGCAATAAAAGGGGCAAACAATGTTGAGGTGATAGTAGCTCCGCCATTTACGGCGCTGCACCATATAAATTATCTTTTGGCCGATACTCCCATAAAATTATGCGGCCAGGATGTGTTCTGGGAAAAAAGCGGCGCTTACACAGGCGAGATATCTCCGGAGATGTTGAAAGATGTCGGCTGCCGGTATGTTATAATAGGACATTCGGAAAGAAGGCAGTATTTTCATGAAACAGATGGGACAGTAAATAAAAAGATTCTGGCATCGTTGAAAGATGGTTTAAAACCGATACTGTGCGTTGGTGAAACCCTTGAACAGAGGGAAACCGGCAAGACTATAGAAATTATCAGAAAACAGGCATCGGAAGCATTAAAAAATATTGGCAATGGCCAAATGAAAGATGTTACTATAGCATACGAACCGGTATGGGCCATCGGCACAGGCAAGACAGCCGCGCCTGAACAGGCGGAAGAGGCTCACTATGCCATAAGAGAATTGCTGCATGAGATATTTGACAGAGAGGCGCTTAAGCAAACAAG
>CAZVZI010000082.1:0-7189 GCA_964631455.1 uncultured Thermodesulfobacteriota bacterium
AAATGCCTGAGGAAGCGAAGTGGTCTTGTCTGCAATGGATAAGAGCCTTTCATTCGGAATAGTTATAACAGTATCCACCGCAGCCTTGAGGGCCTTTAGCCCGTCATCCGCCTGCCGCATCTTCTTTTTTGCCTCAAAGGCGAATGGTTTTGTCACCACTGCGACTGTAAGGGCGCCGACCTCTTTAGCCGCCTCTGCCACAATCGGAGCTCCTCCTGTGCCTGTGCCGCCGCCCATGCCTGCCGTGATAAAAACCATATCAGCGCCTTCCAATGCCTCCTTGAGCCTGTCTTTGCTTTCTATGGCTGCATTTCTGCCTACCTCAGGGTTCGCCCCTGCGCCAAGGCCTTTGGTCAGGTTTTCGCCAAGTTGAATCTTTATGGAGGCCTTTGATGCCACGAGCGCCTGAGCGTCTGTGTTGGCAATCAGGAATTCCACTCCTTCAAGCTCAGATTCTATCATTGTGTTGATGGCATTGCACCCGCACCCACCGACCCCTATGACCTTAATCTTTGCCCCTTTGTTGAAACTATCGGCAAATTCAATCATAAATACCTCCTTGTTAGTTTCAAGGCTAAAGCCTTGAGTTACTGTAACTCAAACCTTAAGGTTTGAGGCTTAAAAGAACTCCTTCACCCACCCTTTCATCCTTTCAAACAGCTTATTGAATATCTGCTTATCCCCCCTTTCAAATGCTAAAGTTGTTGAATGTTTTTTGCCATACAAAACCAAGCCAACGCCTGTGGAATACATCGGACTCCTTACAACATCAACAAGCCCACCGATACCTGTGGGCATGCCCCTTCTGACAGGAAGATTGAAAATTTGCTCTGCCAGTTCAACCATGCCGTCCATAATGGCTGTTCCGCCTGTAAGCACTATGCCGGAGGCTATCACGTTGTCATAGCCTGACTTGGTTATCTCCTGATTTGCAAGCTGGAAAAGCTCTTCTACCCGAGGCTCGATAATTTCTCCTAAAATTTGTCTTGAAACAACCCTGGGCTTTCTGCCCCCGACACTGGGCACCTCTATGGTCTCATTTTTATCTATCATGGATGTCATAGCGCAGCCAAATTTCTTTTTTATCTTTTCCGCCTCCTCGGCAGGTGTTCTGATGCCTACTGCAATATCTCCTGTAATCTGATTTCCGCCCAGCGATATAACAGCCGTATGCTTTATGGCTCCATTATGATACATGGCTATATCCGTGGTTCCGCCGCCAATATCAATCAATGCAACACCGAGGTCTTTTTCATCCTGACCCAATACCGCTTCGCTGCTTGCTATCTGCTGAAGCACAATATCCGCTACGGCAAGGCCGGCCCTGTTTACGCTTTTTACGATGTTCTGCGCCGACGCAACCGCTGCCGTGACTATATGAACTTTTGCCTCCAATCTGGTTCCGGTCATACCCAACGGCTCCTGGATGCAGTCCTGCTGGTCAAGGATATACTCCTGAGGTATGACATGGATAACCTCTCTGTCTGTCGGGATGGTTATGGCCTGGGCAGCCTCTATTACCCTTGCTATATCGGCCTTTGTTATCTCTCTGTCCTTTACTGCAATAACGCCGTGGCTGTTAAAGCCCTTTATATGTCCTCCGGCGATGCCGACGTATGCTGCATTTATCTCGCACCCTGCCATAAGCTCAGCCTCTTCTATTGCCTTTCTTATGGACTGGACAGTGGAGTCTATATTTACCACAACGCCTTTTCTAAGGCCCTTTGAAGGGTGTGTGCCTATGCCTATAATCTCCAGCCCCTCCTGTTTTACCTCTCCAACAATGGCGCATATCTTTGTTGTTCCGATATCAAGACCAACAACAATATTATCCTTTTTTGCCATGCCTTTTTCCCCCCCTCTCAGATACGGTATCCGTAGGGGCGAACAGCCGTTCGCCCCTACCGTCATTGGCGGCCAGCCTTACCACTACCCCCCTGTTAGAGTTCAAACCAATAAATTCTATGCCCGCAAGGCCGTTTCTTGATTGTATTACCCTCTCAAGCCTTGCCATTTTGTCTGTAAAATCTCCGTCTCCAAGCTCGATTCTTGTCCCTTGCTGCATTGTGTACAGCGTGAGGCCGTAGGTCTTGTCAACATTTATCTCCGATAGCTCATCGTCTGCAAAAATCCCTTTATTTGCCAAAAGGTGAATCAGGTTTACAGCCTTAATAGCCAGTTCAGACACCTTTGCCTCTTGCTCAATATCTTCTCTTGTAAGGCCTGTTATTACCGGGAGATCTATATCATCCCCTATGGATGTCCTTTTAAAGATAGTCCCTGTTTCGTCAACAAAATAAAGGGCGCCATCAAGATTTATGAATGCGACTGGGTTTCTCTCTTTTACCGCTATGCTCAATTTGTCCGGTAAATTTCTTGCAACATTTACCCCGGACACCCATGTATTGAGCCTGACATTCTTCTTGATTTCAGCCGTATTTATTTTAAGCAGGTTGTCTCCAATATTGGCGCCTGCCATTTCTAAAATCTCTGCCCTTGATACCCTCATGTTGCCGCTGACAGTTATCTCCTTAATCGCGAAATATGGACTTTTCAAAAGCTCATGATATAGATAGGACGCTCCAAAAATAATGAGCAGCCCTGAGGCCAAACATGCCGTTGCCTTGAGAATGCGGACAGCGCCTCTTGATTTAAGCGTCCGTGATATTCTCCTTAAAAGAGGCTCTCTCCTTTTAAAGTTGCGTTGTTTTTTTCTCATAAACATGGCGCTTGGCTCCACTTCACTATTCACCCTCCCCTTAACCCCCTCCCGTCAAGGGAGGGGAAAGAATTTATTTCCCTCTCCCCTTGCGGGAGAGGGTCAGGGTGAGGGGTGTTTTATTGCATCCACCAAAATCTTTTCCGCCAGTTCCGGAAAATTTATACCTGCGCAGGCAGCAGCCTTGGGAAGAAGGCTTAACTCCGTCATGCCGGGTATAGTGTTGACCTCCAGAACATAAGGTCTGTTTTTATTATCAAGCATAATATCAACCCTTGCCGCACCGCAGCACCCAAGGCTGTTGAATGCCCTCAAAGCGACATTGACCACCTCTTTCTCAAGCATCTTTGGAAGCGGAGCAGGGGCGATATATTCCGTCATGCCTTTCGTATATTTCGCCTTAAAATCATAAATTTTATTTTTCGGCCTTACCTCAATAATTGGAAGCGCCTTGCTGTTTAATATGCCGACAGTAAGCTCTCTTCCTTTTATAAACCTTTCTATCAATACGGCATCGTCATACTTCAAAGCCTTTTTCACGGCTTTTGTGAAATCTTTTTTATCGTTTACTATGCTCACACCTATTGTAGAACCTTGCTTATTAGGTTTTACAATGAGCGGCAACCTCAAGGGCGTAAGGCCATGCGCCCCCACACCGACAACTGCAAACTCCGGTGTCGGTATTTTGTTAAGCATAAAGATTTTTTTCGCCAATACCTTATTTATGCTCATAGCGCTTGCCAGAACATCCGAGCCGGTATATGGAATCCCGATTATCTCTAGCAACCCCTGGACAGCGCCGTCTTCGCCATATTTGCCATGAAGGGCAATGAAGGCAATATCTATCTTTTCTTTCATTATTTTTTCATAAACATCCCTTCCGACATCTATTGCGACCGCATTATAGCCTTTGGAAATCAAGGCTTGACACACTGCCCTGCCGCTTCTGAGCGAAATCTCCCGCTCTGTTGAGAGTCCGCCCATGAGCACACCAATTCTCAGTTTTTTCAAATTCGTAATTCGTAATTCGTAACTCGTAATTTTCTTCAATCTTCCCCCACTACCCTTATCTCTGTTTCCAAAAGAATGCCTTTTGCCTTAAAAACCTTATCCCTTGCCATTGCCACAAGGGCAAGGACATCCATTGCAGTGGCGCTGCCAAGGTTTACTATATAATTTCCATGAACCTCTGAAATTTGCGCATCGCCGCATTTCGTTCCCTTTAAACCCGCTTCCTCTATGAGTTTGCCTGCTGAAGGTAGGGGCGAACGGCCGTTCTCCCCCACAGGGTTTTTAAAGATAGAACCGGCATTGGGCAGATTTATCGCCTGCGTAACCTTGCGCTTCTCCTTCAATTCCTTCATCCTCTTTTTTATCTCGTCAGGATTATCTTTTTTAAATTTTAAATGCGCCTTCGTAATAATCATATTTGCAGGCAGCGCGCATCCCCTGTAAGAAAATTTCATGGCCGTATTGTCAAAACTATGTTTTTGGCCGTTCATATCAACAGCCTCAACCCTTTCCACCACATCCTTCATCTCTTTGCCGTAAGCCCCTGCATTCATAAAAACAGCGCCGCCGATTGTCCCGGGAATGCCTGCTGCAAATTCAAACCCTGAAAGCCCTTTATCCTTGCAAAGATTAACAATCTCAATAAGCAAAACGCCGCTGTCAACAACTGCCGTATCATTTTCCAGCCAGATAGTCTCTTTAAAACCGTCTATGAGATTTATAACAACGGCTCTGATGCCGTTATCCCTGACAAGGAGGTTTGTCCCCCTGCCGATTACAAAAACCGGAAACCCTTTGTTGGCGGCAAATTGCATAACATCTATGATGTCGCTTTCATCTACGGGGAAGGCCATTACATCGGCATTCCCGCCTATCTTGAAGGATGTGTAGTCCTTCATGGGAACATCAAAGAGCATGCGGCCCTTGAAAGCGGAGAGTTGTGAGTGTGGAGCAATAAGCGGCAAAGACATTACATCTCCCCCTTTTTTTGTTTAACATCGTTGCTTTTACTCCGAACCCCTGACTCCGAACCCCAAACTAATTCCTCAGCCACCTGCCATATATTGCCGGCGCCCAGGGTTATAACCATATCGCCGGGTTTTATGTTTTTGTCTAAATAATCCGGCACATCTTTTTTGTCAGGGATATAAATCGCATTTCTGTGGCCGTATGCCTTTATACCGTTATAGAGAGCCTCGGAGGAAATGCCTTGAATCTTTTCCTCGCCAGCCGGATATATGTCCGTCAATATCAAGGTGTCCGCATCATTGAATGCGGATAAAAATTCCTGAAAAAGGTCTTTTGTCCTTGAATAACGGTGCGGCTGGAAAACCGCTACAATCCTGCTGCCCCATCCATCCTTTGCAGCCTTTAACGTAGCCCTTATTTCAGCAGGGTGGTGGCCGTAGTCGTCAACAAAGGTAACGCCGTTATATTCACCCTTTATCTGAAACCTGCGCTCCACGCCGCTGAAATTAGCTATCGCTTCTTTTGCCTGTTCAAAACTTATATCCAGCTCCATCGCCGTTGCAATGGCAGCCAGCGAATTATAAACATTGTGTTCCCCTGGCGCTTTTATTGCAACCCTTCCCAGACTTTTGCCTCTGTGCCATACATCAAAGGAAGTCTTCATCCCTGCTGCCTCTATGTCTCTGGCGCTGAAATCAGCCTGCGCTGTTAAACCGTAAGTTATATGCCGCCTTGCAACTTTTGGAATAAGCCCCTGTATATTCGGGTGGTCCAGACAAAGGACTGCGCAGCCGTAAAAAGGAATTTTATTTATAAAAGAAAGGTAGGCGTCTCTTACCTCATCCATGTCTCTATAATGATCCATATGCTCCCTGTCAATATTGGTAACAACTGCAATCGTAGGGGAGAGTTTTAAAAAACTGCCGTCGCTCTCATCCGCCTCTGCCACGAGAAACTCCCCCTTTCCAAGCCTGGCATTGCTTCCCATGCTGTTGAGCTTGCCGCCGATAACAACCGTAGGATCCATGCCGTGCCCGCTCAATATGGTTGCAATCATGGAAGTGGTTGTGGTCTTGCCGTGGCTGCCTGCTATGGCTATGCCGTATTTCATGCGCATAAGCTCCGCCAGCATCTCGGCGCGCGGGATAACGGGCACAAGTTTTTCTTTTGCCGAAATAATTTCAGGGTTATCCCTTTTCACAGCGGATGAATAGACAACCACATCCGAGCCGTTTATGTTTTCAGGCCTGTGCCCGATATATATCTTGGCGCCGAGGCCTTCCAATCTTCTGGTGGTATCCGATGCCTTTAGATCAGAGCCTGTAACATGATAGCCGAGGTTTAAAAGCACCTCTGCGATGCCGCTCATGCCGATGCCGCCAATGCCGATGAAATGGATATGTTTTATACGACCTTTATACATACAGTTATCAGTGAACAGTGAACAGTAAACAGTAAAAAACCCAAAACTGATAACTGGTAACTGATAACTGTTTACTGCTTACCAATCTTATTATGCTCTCCGCAATCTTTCCCGCCGCATCCGGCATTCCAAGGGCTTTTGCGCCTTGTTTTATCTTTTTCAATTCATCGGGGTTTTCATACAATCTCCTGATGATATTTGCCATTGCGTCTCCGACAATCTCACTCTGTTTCATCATTATTGCAGCCCCTTTATCAGCTAAGCATCTTGCATTTATCTCCTGATGGTTATTTGCTGCAAAGGGATATGGTATCAGTATTGAGGCAAGCCCCATGGCAGTTATCTCCGCGATGGATGTAGCGCCTGCCCGGCATATTACTAAATCCGCCGGAGAATATGCTTCAGCCATATCGTCTATGAATCTGAAAACCTCCGCCTTTATCCCTTTTCTCTCATACATTTCTTTTACGGTCTGATAATCCGCATCCCCGGTCTGATGGATAATCTTCATGCCGTCTCTTATATCGGCCAGATATTCCAAGGCATCGAGAAATGCGGTATTCACCGCCTTAGCCCCCTGGCTTCCGCCGAATATCAGAATGGTAAATTTCTTGTCTTTGACTGCCGACTGTTGACTCCGTCTGAGGCGGATGTCTGCTGCCTCTAACAGCTCCTTCCTCACCGGATTTCCTGCAAGGATAACCCGCCCGCCAGGAAAAAATTTCTTGCTCTTGTCAAACGCCACAAAAACCTTGTTCACAACCCTCCCCAAAATTCTATTGGTTAAACCCGGCACGCTGTTCTGTTCAAGTATCGCCGTTTTTATCCTGAGAAGCCTTGCCGCCAGAACAACCGGACCGGATGAATAGCCACCTGTGCCTATAACACCATCCGGTCTGAAAGATTTAAGAATCTTTTTTGCTGCAAAAACCGCCTTTGCTGCCTTCAAGGCAGCCGATATTTTATTTAATCCTTTGCCTTTAAGCCCTTGTATGTCCAGAAGTTCCAATGCATAACCGTGTTTTGGAACAATCCCTTTCTCTATGCCTGCGGCGCTTCCTATAAAT
>CAZVZI010000083.1:0-5913 GCA_964631455.1 uncultured Thermodesulfobacteriota bacterium
TCTTTACATATGTCTCCATCATCTCTTTTCTTGCGCCCGGCCGAGCCGCGGATAGCGCATCGGCCGCCTGAACCAGTATGCCTAAAAGCGATTCAGGGTTGGGATCGTGATGCGTTGCAATGCCTGCGACAATCTTTGGATTCTCGCCGTATTTCCTTGCCAGGTCGCCGCCGATGACCGCATGGGAGCCTTCGACCTCGTGGTCAACCGCCTTGCCGATGTCATGAAGGAGCCCGGCCCTCTTTGCCGGCTTGTCAGGAATTCCCAACTCGGCAGCCATAATCCCGCAGATGAACGCCACCTCCAGTGAATGGACATACACATTCTGCGCATAGCTTGTCCTGAATTTAAGCCTGCCAATGAGCTTTATCAATTCAGGGTGAAGACCGTGGATTCCGGTATCAAACACAGCCTGTTCCCCTGCCTCTTTAATCGTCTGTTCTATCTCTTGTTCAACCTTGCTTACAATCTCTTCTATCCTTGCGGGATGTATCCTTCCATCCGCTACCAATCTCTCCAAAGTCATTTTTGCCACTTCTCTTCTTACCGGATTATGGCCGGAGAGTATGACAGCCTCGGGCGTATCATCTATAATAATATCAATGCCGGTGGCAGCCTCAATGGCCCTGATATTGCGGCCTTCTCTGCCGATAATCCTTCCCTTCATTTCGTCATTGGGAAGATTGACGACAGATACGGTCCTCTCCGCGGTATATTCGCCTGCGTATCGTTGAATGGCCAGAGCCATAATCTCTCTTGCCTTGTTTGCGGCCACTTCCCTGGTTTCATCTTCAATCCGTTTTATGGATTTGGCAGCCTCGGTCTTTGCCTCATTTTCTATAAGCTCTACAAGGCTCTTCTTTGCATCCTCCGCAGACATTCCTCCTACCTGCTCCAGCTTAAGCCTTTGTTTGTCTAAAATAGCGGCATGTTCCTTTTCCATCTCCTGAATCTTCTTTTCCTGCGCCGCTAAATTTTTATCTCTCTTGGCAAGCTCGCCATCCCTTCTGTCGATGGTTTCTATCTTTTTATCAAGATTCTCCTCTTTGGCCATGAGCCTTTTTTCCATGTTCTGGAGTTCCTGCCTCCGCTCTCTCGTCTCCTTGTCAAGCTCAATCTTGTTTTGATAAATTTTATCCTTTGCCTGTAGGCTGGCCTCCTTTTTTATAGTCTCAGCCTCTTTTTGGGACTCCGCAACGATAGATTCGGCAAGCTTCCTGGCGGCGTCTATATTCACTGCCGCAGTTTTTTTCCTGATAAAATAACCTGTTGCCAATCCAATTGAAATTCCGACAATAGCAATCAATACTATTAATACGTTGACATCCACATTAGTCACCCCTTTCTATATTTATTACCCTGCTTTCTGTAATTATCTTATCCATCTTTATATCATGCGCTTCAGCAGGGATTCTGTCTACTATTTGAAAATCAAATGCAAGCGCTGCAACAAGATACACTTTGTTTATGCCGTCAAGCGCCTTGTCGTAATAACCCTTCCCGTATCCAAGCCTGTTGCCGTTTCTATCAAATGCAACGCCCGGCACAATAATTATGCCATCAAACAACGATGTCGCCGCCATATCCAACCCGCCATCATGCGCAGGCTCATGTATTTTATATGAGCCTTGAGTAAAATCTTTCTTCCCGCGCACTCTTAAAAACATCAACCCCCTTTTCCCGCGGACAACGCGCGGGAAAAAGACTTCCTTCCCATGAGCCAGGGCATACTCAAAGATGGCATCGGTAAGAACTTCATTTTTGAAACTCGCATAGAGCGCCACTCTCCTTGCGGATTTAAGCTCGCTCAGCCCTAAAAATCTTTTTTGGATAATAGAGCTTATTTTGAATATCTCCTCAAACGGCAGTCTTGAACGTTTTTGAAGGACATCCTTTCTCAAAGAATCCTTTTTTTCGGCGATTGACAACACTTGCTCTTGATGTGTTCTGAAAATTCTTTGGGCTCACATTGCTATAAACAATGCGGCAGATTAGGAAGGTCTTGAATAAGGGATGGATAAGGGTTTAAACAAATAACAAAAATGGAAGCCGGATACAACGCCGGTTTCCAAATTTATGGGACAACAAAACTTTTTTTCTTTTACGAGCAAAAAACCTATTTTTTTGACAATAATAACGAATAATATTTATTTGCATACCCTATTTCCCTTTAATCCAAAAACCTTCCCAATCTTTATGCTCTCCCCCGCTTCAATGCCGTGTTGACGGGTTATTTGAACCTATATAAATAGGTGGGTGCCTTTAGATAACTGCGTTCGACATTTCCTCTTTATCCCTTAAAGGGGGGAATTCGTCGGCAGACAGTCAGGGAAGGCTCCCTTATTTAATAGTGTTGGTTCTAAATATACCCATAATCACGAACATAGCAGGGGAGAATATTTACAGAAGCTCTCCTTTTTTAGTCCGTCGGTCTATAAGCGCTGAAAGTTCCTTGGCCCTGCCTTCCAATTTTCCCAGTCCTTGTTTTGCTTCAAAATAATCGTCTGCAATATTCATTGCCGCAAGCAATACCACATTAAGTGTTGAAACAGCCGTTGAGTTTTTTTTAACCTCCTCTATTTTGCTGTTTAGATAATCTGCCACCATTTTAACATGTTCTTCGCCATCCGCGCTCTTTACAAGAAGCTTCTGTTCCAGAATATTTACCTCTACTGCCGTCAAGGTTGCTCCTTATGCGGTTTGAATCAACCCCTCCACCCTTTGCAGAAGGGTTTCCACCTTTCCCCTTATTAAGCCCTTTTCTTTGCCGGATTTTTCAAGTTTCAAATGCAGAACTTCAATGTCTTTATCCTTTAAATTTAATGCCTCTGCAAGTTTTTTATTATCTTCCTTTAACATCGCATGTTGTTCTATAAGTTTTTCTATCTTTTCCTCCAATTGTTCAAACACAACCAGTTCCATGAACAAAATCCTCCGATAGCAAAATCATAATAAACCTTTTAAAAAGCTAAGTCAAGCATATTAAGAAAATGAGGGTCGCAAATGATACGGCGCTCCGGGCTCACTTCTTTTCCTCGGGAATTTTTAATCCCAATGCCTTCAACACCGTTTTCACATCTTCCCACACCTCTTTTTTCTTGCCCTCGTTTCTTAAAAGATACGAAGGGTGGAATGTGGGCATAAGCCGGATACCGTCTCTATACCAACTGAATTTCCCGCGAAGCGCAGTTATCTTTTTATCTGTATTTAAAAGCGTTTGCACGGCATGGGTTCCGAGCGCCACGATTACCTTTGGCCTGATTGCATCAATCTGTTTTTCCATGAACGGCCTGCATGCTGCTATTTCATCAGGCTCAGGGTTGCGGTTCCCGGGCGGCCTACATTTTACCACATTGCAGATATAAACATCTTCTCTGTTTAAGCCCATGGCCTTGATTATTTTTGTTAAAAGTTGACCTGCCCTGCCTACAAAAGGCTCCCCTTGCAGATCCTCATCCTCTCCGGGGCCCTCGCCGACAAAGACCAGGCTGGCATTGGGATTGCCGACCCCAAAAACGATATTAGTTCTTGTTTTGTGCAATTTACATCTCTTGCAGTCTCCCAATTCTTCGCGGATAGATTCAAGGGATTGTTTTACATCTCCGGTATCTCTGACACTTTGACTCTCTGACTCTTTGACTCTCTGACTCTTTGACTCTCTGACTCTTTCAACAGGCATATCTTCTATCCCAATCTCCTTCAGGTAGAGAAGGTAATTCTTTGTCTCTTCCGCTATTTTTTTATAAGATGTTTTTGCATCTGTCACAATTTAATCCCCCTTTTGCCCGTTAGAAGGGCATTTCAATGGTGATATTATTTGAATGAAGGTTTTAAATTTTTTTATTAAAACCTTCTAACGGGCTTTACAATCCAGCAGTTTTACTGTAACATTTTTCATTATGTATTTTTCAGCCGTTATGATTTTTCTGCTTTTTGTCCTGATTCCCGACAATGCATACGCATGGGGACCGGCAGCACATCTGGAGTTCGGCAGGGACATATTAAACAATATCAGGTTTCTACCGTCATCGATGCAGGAACTCCTGCTGACATTTCCTTATGATTATCTTTACGGAAATATAAGCGCAGATATAGTTGTCGGTAAAAACCTTACGGAAAAATTAAAACACTGCCATAACTGGAGGATAGGGCTTAAGGTGTTGAAAAGCGCCAAGACCGATCCTCAAAAAGCATTCGCCTACGGCTACATCAGCCATCTTGCGGCAGACACTGTTGCCCACAACTATTACATCCCTGAAAAGTTTATTCAATCATTTTCCAGCAGGGTTTTAAAACATACATACTGGGAGATGCGGTTTGACGCCCTTTCCGACAAAAGCGTCTGGAAGCTCTCCTCAAGAATGTCAAAAGCGGTTCATCAGGAAAATGACGGTCTTTTAAAAAACATACTTGAAGGAACGCCCCTGTCTTTCAGGACAAACAAGACCATTTTTTCAAGTATGCTTCTTATACACAGATTAAACCAATGGCACAACATGATGGATATGCTCTCCTCCTCATCCAAGTGGGGCTTAAGCATGGAAGAACGGAAACATTATTATAATCGTTCTTTGACTGCTATCAAGGATTTTTTAACCCACGGCCCTAAGGCAAAATGTTTCAGAGATGACCCGACCGGCAGGGAAAGGCTGGATACTGCAAAGAGATTAAGGATTCACTTGAAGACATTAAAACGGAATGGAAAAGACTGGAAACCGGCTATGGAAAAGGCCCTTCGGATAATTAACCCTTCAACTCCTTAACTACCTTGTCCAGTATACGTTCGGCCGCTTCATTTTTTGCAATGGCCGGCATATCCTCCGCTTTGCCGTCTTTATCTATAACAGTTACCTTTGTTGCCTCTCCGTCAAAACTCGCCGGGTCGTTTGCAACTATCAAATTCAGTTTTTTCTCTTTCAGTTTTTTCTTTGCATTGGCAAGCATATCTTCGGTTTCAAGGGCAAAACCGACAAGAAACTGGCCTCTTTTCTTATTGCCCATTTCCTTAAGAATATCCTGAGTCCTCTCCAATTCTATAGCAAGCCTTGCCTCTTCTTTTTTCACCTTTTTCCTATGGCTTATATTAGGTCTGTAATCGGATACGGCAGCAGCCATTATAACCACAGTAGATTGAGGGTAGTGCCTCATGGCAGCCTCTGCCATCTCCTCTGCTGTTGTCGTTTTTATAAATGTAACGCCCCGCGGAGGCGCCAGATAGGAAGGCCCGCTCACCAGAACAACCTCGGCCCCGCGCCTTCTGGCAGCCCTTGCAATAGCATAGCCCATCCTGCCTGACGATGGATTGGATATAAACCTTACAGGGTCTATCGCCTCTCTGGTGGGGCCTGCGGTAACCAGCACCTTTTGGCCCTTGAGGTCTTTCGGGGCAAGGCACTCCTCTGCCGCATCTATAATATCCTCAAGCGGAGCAAGCCTCCCTTTGCCTTCATAGCCACAGGCAAGTTCTCCCTCTTCAGGCCCGATAAAGCAGTAGCCGAGTTTTTTGAGCTTTTCTATATTATGTTGAACAATCCTGTTTTCATACATATTGGAATTCATTGCCGGCGCAAATAGAATCGGCGCCTTTGCGGTCATAACAACTGTTGTCAACAGGTCGTCTGCAATGCCGGAGGCAATCTTTCCTATGACATTTGCCGTAGCGGGGGCAATTACTATAAGGTCTGCCTTTTCTGCCAAATCAATATGGGATATCCTTGATTCCGAAGTCAGGTCAAACATATCCTGGTTCACGGGGTTTCTGGCAATGGTCTGAAGGCTCAGCGGGGTTATGAAGTTTGCCGCAGCTTTTGTCATAACAGGCCAGACCTCTGCCCCGTTTTTTATGAAAAGCCTTGCAAGCTCCAATGCCTTGTATGCGGCTATGCCGCCTGTAATGCCAAGGAGTATTTTTTT
>CAZVZI010000083.1:5923-7107 GCA_964631455.1 uncultured Thermodesulfobacteriota bacterium
CATGGTTTTTTATCTTACCAGCAAAGACATGTATCGTCAAGATTACCGACCAACTCATGCTTAAAACAAACCCATCTGTCTTGGGCCTATGGGTTTAATCTCTTCCTTTTCTCCAAATATATTTATCTTGCCAAACTCTCCGTCATAACCCGGTGTGATATTTAATTTTCCCTGTCTTACCTTTATAATGCCTTCAGCAACCTTTGGCTGACAGATTTTAGCGATTTCATCATCTGATAAATCCAGGAGGATTGTAAATTCAGAACCTACCTCATTTATCAGTCTTTCGTATTCCTTGCGAACCTTGGTCGTATTTACGCCGCAGTCAAAAGCCTCTGCAATAATCTCTTCAAGCGGCACAAGGTGTTTTGCGGGAACGGCATTCCCCGGCGCAAAACCAACCGGCCTGTCTGCAAGCTCATCCACACGATACATAACGCCCACGGTTACTCCCTTGCCGCATACAGGACATTTGCCATGCTCTTTTTTTGTCTCGGCAGGAGACATCAAAACCTTGCATTCCCTGTGGCCGTCGTAGTGATATTTGCCCTCCTCGGGAAAAAACTCAACCGTATATAAAAATCTCTTCTTATCCTTTTTCTTGATTATCTCCATAATCTCAAAATAGTCCATGTTGCAATCAAATACATTTGCTTCTCTTGCGATTTTTGCCGGAGAGTGTGCATCGGAATTGGAGATGAGGGTAATGTTATCAAGCATGGAAAGCCGCCAATTCATCTCAGGGTCTGATGAAAGGCCAGTCTCAATGGCATAGATGTGCTTCGCATATTCGCCAAAGCATTCTTCAATACTGTCAAAACCGGATTTGCTGCCGAACATGGAAAACCACGGCGTCCATGCGTGGGCAGGGATGACCATGCAGTCAGGAGAAACATCAAGAACAATTTTTATAAGCTCCTGCGCGGAAAAACCGAAGATGGGGCGGCCGTCTGAGACAACATTGCCTCTTTTGCCGAATTCCTTGTTTATCTTTTCAACCGCTTCAAAAGACGGCGCAAAGATGAGGTTGTGTATTTTTCTGGTCTTGCCGTCTTGTTTATAGATGCTGCTAACCTCAGCAGTCAGCATGAAATAAACCAACCCCCCCTGCCCCCCTTTAGCAAAGGGGGAAGCGGGGGGATTTGTGACTTCGGAGTTTAGTACAAAAAGCCCATTATCAACTG
>CAZVZI010000084.1:0-7051 GCA_964631455.1 uncultured Thermodesulfobacteriota bacterium
TTTTTATCAAGGAGCGCATGGGCACAAGACCTATGCCTCCTGCGATAAAAAGCAGCTTTTTGCCCTTTAGATTTTCAACAGGAAATCCTTTGCCGTAAGGCCCTCTAATCCATATTTTGTCTTCTTTTGTCAGGTTGTGCAGGGCATTTGTCAGATTTCCAACAGCCCTTACGCACAGTTCAAACATATTTCCTTTGTGGGACGGAGACGATACGGATATGGGCGCCTCGCCAAATCCGGGGATGGAAAGCATAATAAACTGCCCCGGCGCATGGCCAAGGGTTTTGCCGTCTTCAATAGCTATGTTAAACAGTCTTTCCTTTTCCGTGAGTCTTGTAACCCTTTCTATCCTTGCAAGCCTTGATATATAAGGCGAGGAAATATTATGGCTTGCGGTTTGACTCTTCAATGAGCTCATTTGTTACCTCAGCGATGTTTATATTTACAAGGCATGTTCTTATGCATCTGCCGCAGCCGACGCAAAACAGTCCGCCAAACCTGTCCACCTGATACTGGAATTTTCTGTTAAATCTGTGCCTGAGCCTTTCCGCCCTTGTTTTTCTGAAACTATGTCCGCCTGCAACCTTTGCAAAATCCTCCAGCAGGCACGCATCCCATACCCTGTATCGTTCTCCTTCTGTCAAATTGGCCTTTATTTCGTCTCTTACATCAAAACAGTAGCAGGTGGGGCAAACATTGTTGCATGAGCCGCAGCCATAGCAGATTTTGCCTATCTTTTCCCACACATGGCTTGAATAGCTGCCTGAATAGAGAAGGGGGAGGGGGGATGCCTCGGCGTTTATTTTTGTAATAAACGATTCAGCCTTTTTCTCCAATGTTTTTTCTATCTTTGCTATTTCCCGTGAAGTCGCCTTTCTTGTCTTTGTGTGCTTTGAAAGCAAGTCTTTCCCTCTTTGAGTTCCTATCTCAGCCAAAAAACCTGCGCCTATGTCATGGAGAAAAATGTCAAAGCCTGATTCGGCTTTCATTGTATTTACGCTTTTGCAAAAACAGTGTTCATCAGGAAGACAATCAATGCCTATGATAACCGTCCTTTCCCTTCTCTTGAGATAGTTTACGTCCGGCGTCCCGTATGCAAAGACCCTGTCAAGCAGCCTTATCGCATGAATATCGCATGGGTGCACTCCGAAAAGCGCCTGGTCATATGCCTCCACAACAGGCGCTATAGAACACTTTTCAAATTCACTGCTTTTAAATCTTAATAATGTTTCTTTTGGCGGGAATAAATATTGCTTTGGTGATAGATGAGTGGGGGTATGGAGAAGATTTAATTCATCAGGCGATGCAACCTCGCCATACATGGGAAAACCGTCTTTTTTAACAGGACCGTAGACCCTGAATTCTTTCAACAGGCCTGCTGCAAAAGAGGCAACCCCTTTTTTTGACAGGAATCTGTATTCCATAATAAAGGCCGTGGGTCGTGACCGTTATACGTGACCGTATAAAAACCAACGCTTGAATTTTTTTTCACGGACACGGACTACGGCCACGGTCGTTACTCCTCTTCCTGTTTTTTAAAGTTGTAAGACCGCACCAAGCCATCCTTTATTGTAACTTCAAGTATTGTAGTTGCACCCCTGCTTTGCCTTTCATTGACTATGAATTCTCCGAAATATGCAGGTGTTTTCTTTTCAGTATAAACATATATCAAAACCTCGGTTCCATCAGCCTTTGATTCTGTCTTTGTTGGATTTCCAAAGGTATCAATAATAATATTTCTGGCTGTTAAACCGGGCTTTATCCCCTCAGCCTGCTCCTTTGTTATTTTATTGCCCTCCGATTGAATTTTAATTGATGCGCAGGCTGCAAGGCTAATCAGCACGGCCATGATTATAAGACTGGATTTCATAACCCTCCATTTCTATGCCATTTCAACTGCATTTCTTGATTTGTTTTTAGCGCGGTACATTGCCTTGTCAGCCAGTTGAATAAGCTCCAACGCATCTTTTGCGTCGTCAGGCAGAGAGGCAACGCCGAAACTGGCTGCCATTCTCAGGTTTAACCCCTCATCCTTTAAAAACACATTTTCGTGTATGTTCGCCCGCAGTTTCTCGGCAGCATGGTATGCCTGTTTTTTGGAGGTTTGAGGCATTACTATTACAAACTCATCGCCGCCGTATCGGCAGGCTATATCTACCTTTCTAAGCCCGCCGGCAATAAGTTTTGCTACCTCGGTAAGGAGTTTGCTGCCATTGAGATGACCATGCGTGTCGTTTACATCTTTGAACTTATCAAGGTCAAGAAAAATCATGGCAATATCGCTCTTGTAACGTCGGGCCCTTTCCACCTCGTAGTCCAGAAAACGGAATAAATGTCTTGAATTGTATAACTTTGTCAAATCGTCTGTTACTGTCAGCTCCTGAATTTTCTGGAAAAATTTTGCGTTTTCTATTGCAATGGCTGTGTAGTCGGCAAGGGTGGTGAGAACAAGGAGGTCTTCTTCCTTAAAGCCGCCTTCTCCAAACATCTTGTTTATAAGCTCTATTACCCCAAGACAATTTCCCCTGCTTTTCAAGGGCACGGCTATAATTGACTGTGTGGTAAATTTACTGGACTCATCTGCCTTTTTGCAAAACCGCGGATCTTTATTAACATCAGGCACAAGAAGAGATTCTCCGTGTTTGGCCACCCAGCCGGCTATGCCTTCGCCTATTTTAAACCTTAAATTTCTTATCTTATCCGCGCCCTCTCCGACAACTATCTCAAAATAAAGCTCATTTTTTTCCTCATCTATAAGAAAAAGAGACCAATTTTTCGGCTGAAGCAGGTCGCTTATCTTCTCCATTACAATGTTTAAGATTTCCTTTAAATCAAGGGTAGATGTGATGGCTTTGCCTAATTCGCTGAATGTGGTGAGTTGTTTGAGCCGCTGGTCATGCTCGGAGGCAAAAGCTGTTTCACATTTCATTTCACCGGTTTCTTTTTCCATGTAAGAGGTCATCTTGGTTAAACCTTATCTTATTTATTGTTACAAATCAAGGATTTAATCTCTTTAACACCATATCCCTATAGGCTTGCTGAAGCCTCCGTGTCAGCACGCCAACCTTGCCGTTGCCGATCAACTTATCCTCTCCCTGATAGAAGCCTTCAGGGACATGTATTTTTACAAGCGGCGCTATTTCTATTATAGAATTGGTAAGAAACGTCTCTTTGCTGCGTATCAATTCATTTTTTGTTAAAGGGGTTTCTTCAACTCCGATGCCTTGATTTTTTGCAAGTTCAATCACCAGTTTTCTTGTTATTCCCGGAAGGATGCCGTCTGTCAGGGGAGGGGTTTTAATACACCTTCCATCATAAATAAAGATATTTGTAATAGCGCCTTCGAGTATTTTATTCCCATCCGTAAATATCCCTTCCTGCGCCTTTGTTTTTTTGGCTTGCAACAGCCCCATAACATTCGGCAATAGGTTTAAAGATTTGATATGGGGGATGCTTCGTTTATCGGATAAAAACACGGCGCCCATGCCTTTTTGCCGATAATGTTTTATTCTTACATCCAATGGTTTTGCTATAATTACTATAGTAGGTTTTAATTCTGCGGAAGGTGCTATTCCGCCATAATCAACCCCTCTCGTTATTATCAGTTTTATGTAAGCATTTCCGCTAATTATACAGTTTAATTCAAGTAATTTTTTAATGCAGCCTGACAGATATTTTTTATTGTGCCTGAATAATATTCCTGTTGTTTTGGCCCCGTCTCTTAAACGTCCTAAATGCAAGTCAAGCGCAAATATCTCGCCATCATAAGAGCGCATTGTTTCAAATATACCATCGCCATACAAAAAACCTCTGTCAAAGAGGGATACCGATGCCTTGTTTGCAGGCAGGAATTTGCCGTTTAAGAAAACTATGTTATTCACTTTCCGCCTCCTGTTTCCTTCATTGCAATAAGAAATGCCTTTGCCTTTAGCATGGTTTCTTCATATTCAGCTTCCGGATTAGAATCGGCAACAATACCGCCTCCAACATTCAGATATAAGCTCTTGTCTTTTAACACAGCAGTTCGTATGGCCATGGATAAATCCATATTGCCGCAGAAATCTATATACCCGATTGCGCCTGTGTATATGCCGCGGGGGGTCGGCTCTATCTCGTCTATTATCTCCATTGCGCGTATTTTGGGGGCGCCGGTTACGGAGCCGCCGGGAAAGAGCGCCTTTATGCAATCTGCACGGCCGGTATTGTCCCGTATCTTTCCTTTAACCGTGGACACCATATGATGAAGCGTGGCATAGGTATATACCTTTTGCAAAGGACGCACTTTTATTGACCCGTAGTCGCAAATTTTTCCCAGGTCATTTCTCTCTAAATCCACAATCATTATGTGTTCGGAAAGCTCCTTGCCGCTCATTTTAAGCTCGTTGATAAAAGCCGCATCCGTTTGCGGGTTTTTACCGCGCGGCCTTGTGCCTTTTATCGGGCTTGTTTCTGCAATGCCATTGTTTACATTCAGCAGCCTTTCCGGCGAGTTGGACATTATCTGAAAGTCTCCATAATTAAAAAATGCACCAAACCTCGCAGGGTTTATTTTTCTCAGCCTTGAATAAAAAGCAAGCGGGTCTTCGTGGAAACCAACGGCAAGCCTTTGAGAGATGTTTGCCTGATATATATCTCCTGAGGCAATATACCTTTGCACGCGTTTAATTGCATTCATATATCCATCTTTGGTAAAATTTGATTTGATAAATCCCTCCCTGCCACCCTTTGCTAAAAGGGGGCGGGACGGTTGATTGATAATGCCAAGAAATTGTTTCATCCTTTTTTTGGCCAGCAGTTTTTTCATTCTATTGTCTTTTTCCGGAAGACCGGAGGCAAAAACATATCCCTTATTTATCTTGTGGTCATATGCAAAAATGGTATCATATAAACCTAAAATGGCATCAGGAATATTTATTTCAGCGTCATGTTTTTTTGGAAGCTGCTCCAGTTGGTTTTTTAATTCATATCCCAAATAACCGACTGCGCCGCCCTGAAAGGGGATATGCTTGACGGGGGCAGATTTTAAATTTGTTTCCGTGACCTTAAATTCATTCAAGGTCGTGTTTATGACGGAAAAGATGTCGTCTGTTGTAATTCTGTGAACGGAACCTTTAGTGACTTCCACTTTGTTATTTTGCGCCTTTATCAAAACAAACGGGTTTGCGCCTGCGAATGAATATCGGCTCAAACCGCAGCTATCCAGCAAAAATGGGTATGGCTCTGAATATAACCTGCAAAATGCGTCCATTGGATTTATATTGCACGGCTCTATCAGCATGGGCAATAGCTTATAATTTTTTTGTGAACAGGTCAAGGAGTGGAAATTGACTGGGAATTGGGCTGTTTTCTTTGTTGAAATTTTATATTATGGATGGTAATCTTTTTACAATTAAGACAAAAACAGAATGGTTAGGCAATTGAAGGGGATGTCAACTGTATAGGCCGAACAAATCTAAGCCCGGATCGTGATTCTATCTTGGATATTTCCTTTGACCACGCAACAACAGCAGGTCTTGATATAGACATATCCACAATTTCCAGCTCAACTATAGAGTTTTGCGGCAGAGGGAAAACTGTGTAGCTTATACCGGCGCCAGTGGTGGAAATATCTATTGTCTTTGCAGAAACTGATATTTTGTTAAAAGTTCCTTCTATATGGAGTATGCACGAAATAGCTTTGACTATTCTGATGTCGCCCCTTCTTTCCTTGCCGTTTTTGTTGAAGATAGTGCCGCAAGAAGAACATGGGTTGTACGTAAAGGGCGTAGGACGATGAGAGATACTGTTGCACTCAGGGCAAGCCACCAACTCTTTTGTTTCTACATCTTCAATAATTCCCATATAAATAACCTATAAACATAATATTTGCATTATTTTACAATACATTAGACGCAATATACAAGTATAAAATTTGAATTTTCTTATTTAGATAACGCTTACATTATATGCACAATAACATGCCCTTTAAATCAGGTTTTGTAGCTATCATAGGCCGTCCGAATGCCGGGAAATCAACCCTCTTGAACGCAATTCTTGGTGAAAAGATTGCAATTGTCTCGCAAAAACCACAAACCACCAGAAACCGGATTCGCGGAATAAAAAATAGTGAAAATGCTCAAATTATATTTCTGGATACCCCCGGCATCCATGATGCAAAAGGATATTTAAATGAGTTTATGGTCAGGGAGGCTCTGTCTGCGCTTGAAGATGTCGATATCGTAGTTTATTTGGTAGAGGCTGGGAAGAAAACAGAAGAAGAACATTTCATTATTGAAAACCTAAAGAATATCAAATGTCCTGTTATACTGGGCATAAACAAGGTGGACACGGTTCAAAAAGATATTCTTCTTCCTTTGATAGATGAATATTCAAGATTATACCGATTTAAGGAAATTATCCCTCTTTGTGCAGTAAAAGGGGAGGGGACAGGCGAACTTGTCCGGCTGATAATAGAGCTGCTTCCGGAAGGGCCTAAATATTTTTCAGAAGATATCTTGACAGACCAGCCTGAACGGTTTATCGCCGCTGAGATTATAAGGGAAAAAGTATTTCTTCTTACAAAGCAGGAGATACCTTATTCCACCGCTGTTGTAGTGGAAAGATTTAAAGAAAACCCGAAGAAAAAGATTATTTCCATTTCAGCGACAATAAATGTGGAGCGGGACTCTCAAAAGGGGATTATTATCGGCAAGGGCGGAAATATGCTCAAGCAAATCGGCACCCGCGCCCGCATTGATATTGAAAGATTGTTAGGCACAAAGGTCTTTCTTGAACTCTTTGTTAAGGTAGTTAAAGACTGGACTAAGGATAAAAGACTATTAAAGGAGTTTGGGTACCATTGAAGCCCATCGTCGCAATAGTAGGCCGCCAGAATGTAGGCAAGTCAACCCTTTTCAACCGCATTATCGGCAAAAGAAAGGCCATTGTAAGGAATGAATCCGGCGTAACCAGAGACTTGAATTATGCGGATGTGGATGAGCAGGGCATGGCATTTACCCTGGTTGATACAGGCGGTTTTGAGCCAACCCCCCCTCGCCCCCCCTTTGATAAA
>CAZVZI010000085.1:0-7047 GCA_964631455.1 uncultured Thermodesulfobacteriota bacterium
AAGCGGCAGGTTGTTCTTATCAAGGACAACCTCTTTTTTTACATTCTTTTCCATCTCTATTTTTATTTCAGATACGTTCATGTTTCACTCAAGTTTAAAACCAATATCTATCTCCATTGCCATCTCTTGGTTTTCCATATATTTTGGCATGGGATGAAACGGCGCAGCCTTCATAATCGCCTCGCACGCTGCTTTGTTTAAAACATCGCAGTGGCAAGGCCTGACCACCTTGAGACCAATGACATTTCCATCCGGTTTAATGACAAACTGTACCCCTACGACCCCCTCAAATCCTCTTTGCCTTGCCCATCTCGGATAGAACTTTGCCCTTTCTATCTTTGTCCTGACCATTGTTTTAAATAATGCCGACTCATCTCCGCTGCCTTTGCCTGTGCCGCCTTCAAGCGAATATTTTGAGTCTGTAGCTTCTGGAACATCTGGGTTTATTACGGCAGGTTTGGCTTCGGCAGTTTGTGAAGGTGCAGGCAGCTCGCTGACAGGTTCGGTCTTTTGTTCCTCTGAAATTTTTTCAAACTCCTTCTTTATATCTTCGCGCTTTTCTTGCTTTGGGGGAAGAAGAGGGATTGGTTTGACAACCTTTTCCGGTTCTTCTTTTTTCACTATTGCTTGAGGTGAAGTTTTTTCCTCTTGCGGAATCTGCAAAAATTCAATAGCCGTTATGTCAAGCATTGCCTGTTTTGCAGGCTGATATAAAAATGCGACCGACAAAATCATCAGTCCGTGGAAAATAAGGGAGATAATAAGCGGAGATTTTAAAGTTTTTTTTCTCATTTTTTATCCTTCTGCTTTGTTGCTATCGCAAGTCTGGTTACGCCGGACAGTTTTATCTCATCCATCACCTCTACTACCTTTCCGTGCAAAACTTCTTCGTCTGCATTGACTACGACCATGACATCAGGATTTGCCGAAACCTCTGCGACAAGAGAGCCTCTAAGTTCCGGGATGCTGATTTCTTTTTTATTGAAATAAACCTTGCCGTCTTTTGAAATGGTGACGGATAGATTTTCCTTTATGTCCTTTTTCACAGCCTCTGCCTTCGGCAGATTGACCTGCATGCCGCGCATTACAGTCATGGAAAGGGTTGCAATCATGAAAAAGACCAGAAGAAAGAACATGGTATCAATCATAGGGATTATCTCAATGCGCGCCTTTTTTTTGGTTTTTGTAAATGACCGTATCTTCATCTGAAAATACCCTCTTTACCCCATCCCCACCCTAACCCTCCCCTTGAAGGGGAGGGAACAGAAAAAAATCCTCTCTGAAAGATAAAACAATAAAAAATCTCCTCTCCCACAGGGAGAGGATTAAGGTGAGGGTGGGGTTATTTTTTCTCATTCTTAAAAATCAGTTCAAGCCTTGCCGAATAATGCTCCATCTCCTCAACCGCCTTCTCGACCCTATTGAGAAAAAAGTTATATGGAACAAGCGTCACAATGGCTACGCCTAGCCCTGTGGCAGTGGCTATCAATGCCTCGGCTACGCCGCCTGTGACAGCATGGGGCTGGCCGAGTCCAGCAAGGCCCATCACGTCAAACGACCTTATCATGCCGATTATTGTGCCGAGAAGCCCCAGAAGAGGCGCAAGCGTTATGATTGTGTCTATTGCAGGGAGGTATTTTTTCATTTTTATAACCTCATGTGTCGCAACAGACTCCATTGCAATGGATATTGAAGAATTTTTATTTTCCATGCCTGCGACGAGCATCGCGATTACGGAAGATTCGCTCGCCTTTGCCTTCGTAAGCGCATCGCCTTCCTTGCCTGCCGCAACAAAGGCGAGAAATTCATCTGCCGCAATGCCTTTCCTCTGCCTCAGCCAGAAAAGACCTCTGTCGATAATGACGGCAAGCGATATAACCGAACAGACAATAAGCGGTATCATGACAAAGCCGCCTTTTGCTATAATCTCAAACATAATTACCCCTCACCCTTCCCTCTCCCGCAAGGGGAGAGGGTTTTATGGTTTCATTGCCCTGATTGCCACCTTTGAAAATCGTATCTCATCATACGCCCAAGCAGCATATATAACTCCATTATCGCCTGCCATCACCACAGGTTCATAAGACCTTCTTACACCCTGGCTCAACTTCTCCGGTTTGGAAAATTTTCCATTCTGATATGATGCAAACATTATTTTGCTTAAGACAGGCGTTTTTTCTTCCCATACGAGATATGCTGTCCCGTTCTTCCCCACAGACAATTTCGGATGGTCTGGGAAAATCCGTTCGCCTATAGGCAGCATCTCTTTTGCTGTAAATGTCCTGCCGCTATCTTTTGACACGGCAAGATATACAACAGGCAAACCGTCGTTTCCTTCCGTATACCATGTGTAATAAAGGAGCCCCTGTTCATCTACAGCCATTGACGGCCCCCTGTGCGGGCAGCCCTGAATTGCCCACTGGTCGCGGTTTACCACAACCGGCTCCTTGAATGTCCTGCCGTTGTCCGATGAAGCGGCAACCACCATGTCGCGCATATCTCCTTCAAAGACCTTTCTCCACGAGGCATAAACCGAGCCGTCAGGTCCTGCGGCAATCGCAACCCTGCAGCAAGGACAGGCATTGTCGTCCAGCTTGATATTTTTTTCAAATGTCTTGCCGCTGTCGGTTGACCTTGCAAAATATGCGGATGAAACGCCCTTTTTTTTCTCTCTCCCGTCAAGCCATGCAACATAGACGGCGCCGTCTTTGCCGATTGCAATGGATTCGAACCCGCGTGAACTCGGCACGGAATTATCATTGATAATTACGGACGGCAGAAATGTCTTTCCGCCGTCAAATGATTTGGCAAATCTTATATCTGCCGCAAACTCATCGCTTTCAGCGGGACTTACCCATGTAAGATATATTTCCCCTTTAGGCCCAAGAGCCAGCCCCGGGCTCTGGTGGATTCCATTGGCAGGAGAATTTTTGTCATTTACTTTTACCGGCTGGATAAAGATTTTGCCGTCATACGACAATACCGTGACATACACTCCCCCTTCTTCCCTGGTGTATGCGACATATATCCTGCCTTCATGCACGGCAGCAGCAGGAGAGGAGACCTTTTTGTCAGTGTGGCTGATGCCGAAGGGCATACCAAATGAAGTATTTTCTGCAAAACAAGCAGTATTAATACAAACGCAATAAGTAAGGGTCATTGCGAGGAGTGAAACGACGAAGCAATCTCTTATTTTATAAAGCGAGATTGCCACGCTCCCTTTGGTCGCTCGCAATGACAATCTAACAAGATTTAATGCCTTTGTATTAGTTTCAAATAATAATTGGAAAAACAGGATAGAGAATAGAGAATACGGAATTAAAAATAAAAACTTCCGGCTCCCGACTCCTGCCCCCTGACTTCTGACCTCTGACTTCTTCATCTTCTATTTCCCCCAGTTGTAAACAACTCCTGTAAAAAATGTCTGCGGCTGGCCTGATGCGTATTGAGCGGACTGCCCTGATGATTTTGATGCCCTTTCGGCATAATCTTCATCAGCAATATTTGTCGCCTTTGCATAGATTTCCCATGAAGGATTAAATTTATAAGACGCCCTGACGTTTAATAAATCATGGCCGTCATACTTTTCGGTATTTGCGTCATCAAGCCAGTAGCTGCCAAGCTTTACCCATTCAAGTTCAACCCTGCCGCCGTTAAAAATAGAAGGCGCATAGTATAAGCGGGTATTTGCAATCCGTCTCGGCGCAACAGGTATTTCCTTGCCGCTATAATCTACAGTTGGAGAGACCCTGTACTCCTCATATGTGTGCTTTGCATAAGAATAGCTGACATCCAGTCCAACCTCTTTGACAGGCTTTATGCCAAACGCCACTTCAATGCCTTTGTGCTCTGTCTTGCCTGCATTAAGGCTCTGGCTAGTTGATGAGGTAGGTTTGTATGAAACAATATCATCTTGTTTCTGCATAAGATAAACAGATGCGTCAAATGTTAAACGATTATCTAAAAACCCTGTTTTTACCCCAGTTTCATAACTATCAATCTTTATCGGTTTTAAATTCACTGCTGTTGAGGCAGTGCCGTTGCCGCCTCTAAATAAATTGCCCGATGACGGCACACGGAAGCCATGGTTGTAAGAAATGAAAGCGCTTACATCCTCTGTAAATGAATAGGTTAACCCTGCCTTTGGGCTTACATGGCTGAACGACCTCTCTGTGGATTCGGGCCTGTTTGCATTTGCTGCAAGGCGGGTTTTATAGTCATACGACATGTCATCATAGCGGGCGCCTATGGTTAATCTCAAATTTTCAAGCAAAGACACTTCGGTATGCAGATAAGGCGAAATGCCTGTGAATGTTGCGTCAAAATCATAATTATTGGTTGTAGATGTATCGTATGAATAGGATGTGTATTTAAGGGTTGCGGTATCCCTGGTAACGATAGTTCTCCTTTCAAAATATTCGCCGGGGCTGTAATCAAGGTCAATGCCCATTATCAATCTTGTTCTCATTGGCTCAAAATCATAACGATATTTTGCAAGAAACCCAAAAGACTGAAATTTTGTTTCTGAGTGGTAACCCCTGTAGTTAGTTCCGCCGATGTTAAATATTCCCCATCCGGGATGGAGGTCCATCTCGTTATCTCTAAAATATGGGATAACGCTTAAAAGCCCTTTACCGCCGTCTGTTTCCTTTTCAACATCAATGGAAAGCCTGAATGCATCGACCTTTCTATGGTTAAATGTTGAATAATCATACCAAGGTCTTTGTTCAAAGTCGGTTCTTGACAGAGCAGATGCCGCCTCTTCCGCATCAATGTGCGAATATGCAATAACGGTCTTTGCGCTTAATTTTGTATCTAACATATAATCATGGCGGAGCGTTGCAGACTGACGGTCATATTTTGTTTCTTCTCTCCAGCCGTCCGAATGTGTATCATTCAAATCAAGTCGAAAGCCATTGCTCCCCCATGTGTTGCTGCCGCTTAGCAGCAGCCGATACCAGCCGTATTGGCCGACCTCAGGGTTCATCTCTATCTCCGGAGTTAGAGACGGTGGCCTTGTCATAACATTTATTGTTCCGCCTATTGCGTCGCTTCCATATAACGCAGTTCCAGGACCTTTCATTACCTCTATCCTGTCTGCGCCCGGCAGATTTACCTCATAAAGGGCATTGTGATTAAAAAATCCCGTTGACCTTACCGGTATGCCGTCTTCAAGATATAGATAAACAGGGTTTGTTGTAAGAGGCTGGCGAATGGCTGTTATATGCCCTTCTCCTGCGGTTGAGGTTATCCATGCGCCCGGCACCCTATTCACCGCCTCTTTTGGGTGCGATGGCTTCAAAGCCTTAATCTCTTCGCCCTTTACAACCCCGACCGTCTGCGGAACCTCTTTTGCAGATTCAGCCTCTCTTGTGCCTGTGACAACGACATCCTCTAATTTTGTGGTCTCCTTATCTTCGCTGAAAGCTGCAAATGGAAGTAAAATTAGGAAAAAGAACACATATATTATTAATCTTTTCATCAATATTTCTCCTTTGTTTATTTTAGAATATTCCGGACGGACACATTAGGGTATCCGTCCGGCCAAGCGCTGCGCTATCAGCAATACCTTGCCGAAGCTTTTTTACTATTTATGCCATTTACATATTCTTCCTTGCTTATCTCTTTAATCAGCTTGACAGCAAGGGATGTTTCTTTTCTCTTTACCTGCGGCATTGTCCTTGCCCTCTGAAGAACGATAAGAGGGTTTTCGCCTTTTATAAACAAAACCCTATCAAAGCTATTTCCGGCGCCCATATGGCCGCACTCTACGATTATCTTATAAAACATTGAATGCCTCCTGTGAGAACAGAGGCTAGGGGCTAGACGGCTTAAGCGTATTTATATATGCCTGCAAAGGCATACTACAATAAGCCGTTAGCCCCTAATCCCTGATATATTTTGATTGTGGATGTGAAAAAATCAGGAGAGTATCTTGGGTGGTCCTTCTAACGGGGTTGTTTCGTTGCTTAAAAAGATTTTTTTCTGTGAATGGATTTCTGAAATGATGGTGAAGAGGGGTTTTATATCAAAAACAGGTTTTGCCAGAGTAATCTCATAACCGAGAGATGCAACATGGTCTATAGAACAATCGCATTTTAGCGATGTTTGAGGCATATCATGGTGAGATTCGTGGGAGTTATTATGTGTGACCGGACACATTTCGTCTTTCGGCATTTCATGGTTTGTTGTCTTATGAGGCGAGTGGGCGCCAGCCATATCGCTGTGCCCTGACAAGCATAATGATTGGCAAACCATGTCCATATTCATGGCAAGTACGGCGGCAAGCAAAACTATTGCAGAATATTTTCTCATATTTTAAAAGAATGAACTGTTTATGCCTATTTTTGTACATTTATACAAAATTTCCGATGGATGTCAAGCGCAATAACACATGTAAAAATCTTCTTGCTTTTAGCAATTAAGATATAGTATAAATTTTAATTCATATTAAGCCCCCGCCACAGGGTTAAGGGCTAATCCGTGCAGGAGACAGGTCGGGAACGATTCGGTTTTGTAAATCGAACCGGCAGCAGCAACAAGCGCTTAATTAGGAGGAAGATGTGAAGGTTCTTATAAGCGACAGCATGTCGGAGAGATGTGTTGAGATTTTTAAAAATGCGCCAGGTTTGCAGGTTGATGTCAATACAAAACTCAAACCGGAAGAACTCAAGAAGGTAATTAAGGATTATCATGCCCTTGTGGTAAGAAGCGCAACAAAGGTTACCGCAGAGATTATAGAGGCTGCGGATAATCTCAAGGTTATCGGCAGGGCAGGCACAGGCGTTGACAATATTGACACACAGGCTGCCACGAAAAAGGGGATTGTGGTAATGAATACCCCGGGCGGCAATACCATAACAACCGCTGAGCATGCGGTATCCATGCTTATGGCGTTGGCGAGAAAGATTCCCCAGGCTACTGCATCCATGCGCAAAGGGGAATGGGAAAAGAAAAAGTTTGAAGGTACTGAAGTAACGAGCAAAACCCTCGGCATCCTCGGCGTTGGCAATATAGGAAGCGTTGTGGCTGACAGGGCACAGGGAC
>CAZVZI010000086.1:0-711 GCA_964631455.1 uncultured Thermodesulfobacteriota bacterium
CATCTCATCTATATCTAACCAACCGCCCGACAGTACGCTATTTACTTCATCCAGCACAAGAAGATTTATGTTTCCGTCGGCAATCTTTTTTTTGACTATTTCAAAGGTTTCAATAATGGATTTTGTTAACATTTCAGTGTCGGTCTTTTCCTTGGTAAATATGGGATGCCTTACATTGGAACGTATAAGTTCAATCTCTGGAATCTTCTTAAATGCCTCTTTCTCCCCAGATGATGCATTATCAACTTTAAAGAATTGAACAACTAAAACCCTGTGCCCCTGCCCCGCAACTCTTATTGCTAAACCTATGGCCGCACTTGTCTTGCCTTTTCCTTCTCCTGTATAGATATGGATTAACCCTTTTGGCATAAAATAAAAAACCCATCCCTGCAAAAGAGGGATGGGTCTGCATTTCTTTGTTTCCGGCTAACCCTCCCCCTCGGAAGGCATTGCAAAAATATTTAACAGGTATCCTGGCTCAGGGCAGCCTACTTCCCATCCCTTCCCACCCCCACCCTACCCTCCCCCTTGAGGGGGAGGGTAGGGTGGGGGCAGTGGTTGATGGATTTCGTTCCCTTTACAGTTGCGGGGCAGCTTCCGGTTCTAACGGAATTCCCTATATAAAATCAGACTATCAGGTTTAAACAGAATGAGTCAAGAAAAAGTTTTTTTATTTTTTTACTTTTTTCCTTTGACAATTTTTTTTCTACT
>CAZVZI010000086.1:721-6956 GCA_964631455.1 uncultured Thermodesulfobacteriota bacterium
AATAATCAAAAAAAACATTACATATTACCGGCGTTTTTATCTGTCCTTGCGCTATTTTGCTTTGCCACGGTACGGGCTGATATGTATAAATATATTGATGACAAGGGAACTGTGTCTGTTACCGATGATTTGGCAAAGGTGCCGGAAAAATACAGGGCAGATGTAAAGGCGATAAAAGAAGAAAAGGTTCAGGTAGTAGTCCAACCGCCAACTTTAACCCAGCCATCAGAAAATGTTGCTGCAAAAGAAGCCTCGCAACCGGACAACAAACAGCAGCCAACAGATAGCGCTAAAAAAATAGCGGAAAGCCCTTTAAAATTTTTGGAAAGCCAGAAAACTTTGATGACTGCTCTGGCTGCAGGCATAGTCTTATTAGCCACAGTCATATTTGTCTTGAATAAATATGTCAAAAACAGGATGGTTACCAGAGTCGTCTTTTTGCTGATAATGGCTCTGGTTGTGATTGTTCTCTACAAGATGTATGCCAAGAATGTTTACAAGCAGTTTTCCGACGCAAAAAAATCCGCTGAGACTGCAAAAAAACTCATAGAACAGCAACAGAAAGAACAGTTGAAAGGACTTGGCGACCTTGGAAAATAAGAACTTGAAAATTACGCCGCTCAATCAAATCCACAAAGCGCTGAATGCAAGGATGGTTCCCTTTGCAGGCTGGGAAATGCCTGTTCAGTATACGGGTGTAATAGATGAACACCTTGCTGTCCGCAAGTCATGCGGCCTTTTTGATGTAAGTCATATGGGCGAAATAGAGGTGTCGGGGCCAAATGCCCTGGATACAGTTCAGAATATAACAACCAATGATGCCTCCAAACTCAAAAACGGTCAGGTGCAATACTCGCTTTTATGCTACCCAAACGGAGGCGTGGTGGATGATGTGACGCTTTATAAATTCAGCGACACGCGGTATATGTTCTGCGTAAATGCATCAAATGCAGAAAAGGATTTTCTGTGGATGCAGGAGAATATCGGCAAAATCGCGGAGGTAAAAAATGTAAGCTATGATTTCGGCCAACTTGCGATTCAGGGGCCGCTGTCGCAGGATATTTTACAAAAGACTTGCAATCTTGATTTATCTTTAATAAGGTATTACTATTTTCAGGAAGGAACCGTTGCCGGCGTAAACGCCATTGTGTCTAAAACAGGCTACACCGGCGAACACGGTTTTGAGGTTTATATCAAGGGAAATGATACGGTAAAGGTCTGGCGGACATTTATGGAAACAGGCAAAAATTTCGGCATAAAACCCATCGGCCTCGGGGCGAGGGATACTTTAAGATTAGAGATGGGCTTCCCTTTATATGGAAATGAACTCAATGAAAATACCACCCCTCTTGAGGCAGGTCTGAATAAATTTGTAAAGCTGGATAAACGGGATTTTATCGGCAAGGATGTGTTGGAGAAGCAGGCAAGACAGGGAGTTCAGAAAAGGCTCGTGGGTCTGGAGATGATAGAACCCGGCATACCGCGAAGCCATTATAAAATCCTTGCTCAAGGCAAAGCCATCGGCGAAATAACAAGCGGAACCATGTCTCCCTCGCTCGGCAAGGCTGTTGGCATGGGATATGTTGCGCCGGAGTTTTCTACTCTGGGAACAGAGTTGAAAATAGAGATTAGAAATAAGACGGCGGCAGCACGGGTTGTAAAAACTCCGTTTTACATAAGAAACATAACTGCAAAGGCGGCAAATTAAAACTCACAAACAAAAAGAAAGGGGAGGTATTATGGAATTTCCAAAGGATTTAAGATACACCAAGGAGCATGAATGGGCGAGGATAGAAGGGAATATCGTTACCATCGGCATCACCGACTATGCCCAGGACTCGCTTGGGGATGTTGTTTACCTTGAGCTTCCAAGCGATGGAGCGGCGGTAACAAAGGATGAGACCTTCGGCGTTGTGGAGTCTGTGAAGGCAGTATCCGACCTTTATTCACCAATCAGCGGAACTGTCATGGAAATAAATGACGCCCTCGTGGACAGCCCTGAGGTAATAAACGACGACCCTTATGGAGACGCATGGATGCTAAAGGTAGAAATGAGCAATTCAGCAGAAATGAAAGAACTCCTGACAGCGGATGAATATAAAAAGTATGTGGAGGAAGAGAAATAACAATTCAAAACTCGAACTTCAAAATTCAAAACTATAAACTTAAAACCTTCAAACTGAAATCTATAAAGTTTTGAGCTTTGAGTCACAGTTTTAACATTTGACATTTGAGTTTTGAATTTTATTTATATTTATTATGCCCTACATCCCCCATACTGAAAAAGACATTCGGGAAATGCTCAATGCTGTCGGCGCTGCGTCTGTAGAAGAACTGTTCAAGCCCATCCCGGACAATCTGAGGCTTAAAAAACCGTTAAACCTGCCTGCTCCCCTTGCAGAACAGGAATTATTTCAAGAACTTCTCTCCGTCAGCAAAAAAAACGCAACAGTGGATGAATACATATCCTTTCTTGGCGCAGGAGCATATCATCACTACGTCCCCAGCCTGGTGAATCATCTCATCTTACGCTCTGAGTTTTATACGGCTTACACCCCGTATCAGCCTGAGATAAGTCAAGGCACATTGCAGGCAATATTTGAATATCAAACTCTCATCTGCCAGCTTACCGGCATGGAAACGGCAAACGCCTCCATGTATGACGGAGCATCAGCAACCGCAGAGGCGGTTTTAATGGCAAAGCGGATTACGGATAGGGGGAAGGTTATCCTAAGCGCCGCGCTTCACCCTGAATATCGTGAGGTAGCGAAGACTTATCTCTCAAGCAGCGGCAGAGATATACAGGAAGTCCTTTACTGCACAGAAACAGGCAGAACCCTGCCGGAGGCAGTAGAGAAGATGATTGACAGCAATACCTCTTGCGTTGTCATCCAACAGCCGAATTTCTTTGGCTCCATTGAAGACATCAAAACCATTTCAGAGGTTGTTCATAAAAATAACAGCATCCTGATTGTTGCCATAACCGAACCTATATCTCTCGGCCTTCTCAAGCCGCCGGGAGAGCTAGGAGCGGATATTATAGTAGGCGAAGGACAGGCATTCGGCAATGGTCTGAACTTTGGCGGCCCGTACCTCGGTTTTTTTGCAACCATGGAAAAATATCTGCGGCAAATGCCGGGAAGACTTGTGGGTGAAACAGTTGATAAAAACAATAAGCGTGGATTTGTGCTTACCATGGCTACCCGTGAGCAACATATCCGCAGGGAAAAGGCCACATCCAACATTTGCACCAACGAAGGGCTCTGCGCGCTATCTGCAGCCATTTACCTCACAGCCCTTGGGAAAAACGGCTTAATGGAACTGGCAAGGCTGAACCTATCGAAGGCGGAATACCTGAAGAATAAGCTCAAAGATATAAAAGGCATAAAATCCTCATTCACTGCGCCAACCTTCAATGAATTTGTGATAGAGATGGAAAAAGAACCTGATGCGGCGCTCAAGACGCTTTTGAAGAAGGGTATCATTGCAGGATTGCCGTTAAAGAAATTTTATTCCGAACTCTCAAAAGACATCCTCATCTGCACAACAGAGATGAACAGCAAAGAGCAGATGGATGAGTTGGTGGAGGAGTTGGGGAAAGGATAAAACACAATGAACGAACCGCTTATATTTGAAAAAAGCTCTGCAAAGAGAAAGGGCGTATCAATACCAAAACCTGATTGCCCTGAAACTAATCCGCAGGATGTTATCTCAAAGGATTTTTTGCGCGATGACATCAAGGGATTCCCTGAAGTTTCGGAGATTGATGCAGTGCGTCATTTTACACGGCTTTCGCAGTGGAACTTCGGCGTGGATTCCGGCTTTTATCCGCTCGGTTCATGCACCATGAAATACAATCCCAAGATAAATGAAGACACGGCTCGGCTTACGGGATTTGCAAAGACTCATCCGTATCAATCCGATGAGTTGAGTCAGGGCGCATTGCAGCTTATGTATGAGTTGGATGGATTTCTGGCCGAGATAAGCGGCATGGATGCGGTAACGCTTCAGCCTGCTGCTGGCGCGCACGGTGAGCTGTGCGGCATGTTTATGATTGCCGCATATTTCAGGGAAAAGGGCAAGCCGAGAAAAAAGGTGCTTATCCCGGACACCGCCCACGGCACAAACCCTGCAAGCTCGCACCTTGCCGGCTTTTCTGTTGTTCCGATAAAAGAGGAGAACGGCGGCGTGATAACGTCGGACGCGGTGGCTGCGGTCATGGATGAGGACACTGCGGCCTTGATGCTCACCAATCCCAATACACTCGGACTTTTTGAGCGGAATATAAAAGAGATTGCGGACATTGTGCATAAAAAAGGCGGGTTCATCTATTGCGACGGCGCAAATCTCAATGCGCTTATGGGTATTGCAAAACTCGGAGACATGGGCGTTGATGTTATCCAGTTTAATCTGCACAAGACCTTTTCAACGCCGCACGGCGGAGGTGGCCCCGGCAGCGGGCCTGTTGGCGTGAAAAAACCCCTTGAACCGTTCTTGCCCAAACCGCGCATAATAAAAAAGGGAAAGCGGTTCAGCCTTGATTATAACAGGCCAAAAAGCATAGGGAGACTTAAAGCATTTTACGGCAACTTCGGCATCATGGTGAGGGCATACAGCTACATCAGGGCAATGGGCGCGGAGGGTTTGAAAAATGGGAGCGGGATGGCCGTGCTGAACGCAAATTACATAAAAGATAAATTGAAAGGCTATTATCATCTGGCATACAACCAGACCTGCATGCACGAGTGTGTGCTGTCCGACAAAATTCAATCTGCGAAGGATGTGCATACTCTGGATATTGCAAAAAGGCTCATAGACTACGGCTTCCATCCGCCTACGATTTACTTCCCCCTCATCGTGTCCGGCGCGCTCATGATAGAGCCGACAGAGACCGAAACAAAAGAAACTCTGGATGAATTTATTGATGCGATGATAAAGATTGCGAAAGAGGCTGATGAAAATCCGGATATGGTAAAAAATGCTCCGCATACGACACAACTCGGAAGACTTGATGAGACACGGGCTGCAAGAAATCCGGTGTTGAGGTGGAAAAATAGCTGATAGTTCCTGGCCCATAGCTCATAGCAAAAACTATGAACCATGAGCTATCAACCATGAGCTGAACAGGAGGCTTTACATGGACAGAAATCTTGCAATTGAGGTTGTAAGGGTTACGGAAGCTGCGGCGTTATCCAGCGCAAGACTTATGGGAAGAGGCGATGAAAAGGCCGCCGATCAGGCTGCGGTGGATGCTATGAGAAATGCGCTGAACTCCATCAAGATGTGCGGAATAGTGGTCATCGGCGAAGGGGAGCGGGACGAGGCGCCTATGCTTTACATAGGGGAAAAGGTTGGATGCGGAGATGGCAACTCATCGGCAATAGATATTGCCCTTGACCCTTTGGAAGGGACTACCCTTACAGCAACAGGCGGGCCTAATGCGCTGGCAGTTATCGCTATTGCCCAAAAAGGCAATTTTCTTCATGCCCCCGATACATATATGGAAAAGATTGCTGTAGGCCCAGGCGCCAAAGGCGCAATTGACCTGAATAAGACGCCGACTCAAAATTTAAAAAATATTGCAGATGCCAAAAATGTGAATATTGAAGACCTTACCGTAATTATCCTGAAAAGGGACAGACATAAAGACCTTATTGATGAGGTAAGAAAGGCAGGGGCGCGGATAAAACTTATCCCTGACGGCGATGTGTCCGCAGCTATTGCAACTGCAAAGGAAGACAGCGGCGTGGATGTGCTTATGGGCATCGGTGGTGCGCCCGAAGGGGTTATAGCCGCAGCAGCCCTGCGGTGTGTTGGCGGCAATATGCAGGGAAGGCTCAAGCCGCGAAATGACGATGAGATAGCACGGGCAAAGAAGATGGGTGTAAAAGATATTAATAAAATTTATCGCATCGAAGAACTTGCTAAAGGCGATGTGATGTTTGCAGCCACAGGTGTTACCGACGGAGATTTCTTGAGGGGTGTAAGATTTTTTGGCGGCGGAGCGGAGACCCAATCTGTGGTGATGCGGTCAAAGACAAGGACAATCAGATACATAACAGCAACACACTATTTTGAGCATAAACCAAACTATTAAAACCAAGTTGTATTTTAATAAATTTATGTTTTACATTTCTCTTCCCGCAGTTTTGCCGTTATCATGCCAACATATTTAACCAGTTTATCCAATCCCTCTCCGGTAGCGGCGGATATGGGAAAAACTTGTATTTTCTTT
>CAZVZI010000087.1:0-6947 GCA_964631455.1 uncultured Thermodesulfobacteriota bacterium
GCCGCGAGGAAGGCCAAAGAAGGGAAAAGGCAAATAAATGGGATGTGTCCCTAATTTCGCTGCGGCATTAACGTTGCTTTTTTTAATATCCTCTCCTGCTATTGCTATTGCCGATAACATGGCATTTAATGCAGCAGGCCCGTTCGGGGGAATCGTCACATCGGTTATCGAAGACAGCGATGGGACTATATTTATCGGTACGGAGGGGGGAGGCATTTATAAGACAACAGATAACGGAAACACGTGGCTGTCTGCAAGCTCGGGGCTTGCAAATCCTTTTGTATATGCACTGACGAAAATGTCTGATGGTTCAATATTCGCAGGCACAAAAGAAGGGATATTTAAATCTACAGATAAAGGCATGAATTGGATATTGGAAGCCGGCATTTCAAGAGGACATCTCATCCCATTTATTTCAACTGATAAAGATGGAACAGTTTATGCGTCTATATGGGGAAGCGGTGTGTGCAAAAAGATTGATAATGACTGGAGGTTATACAGCATAAACGATGAACTTCATAACACATTTGTAAATGCCCTTGCATTTACAAGAGATGGGACAATTCTCGCTGCAACAGAAGGAGGGGTTTATGGGCTTAGCAAGGGTGAGAACAAATGGAGATTTATCGGTCTGTTGGAATATCTTGTGCAAGCATCTGTTATTGATAATAATGGATATATATATGCGGCAGTATGGGGTAGCGGGATACAGAGAAGCAAAGATAACGGCAAGGAGTGGGAACACTTCGGCAAGGGCGCGCATTCTTATGTGCGTTATCTATCCATCAATAAAAATAATGAGATATTTGCAGGAACAGAAGACGGCGTATTTAAGTTTTCACCTGATGTGAAGGAATGGAAGTCTATCGGCTTAAAAGATATATTCATAAGAAACATAACACCGCTCAGCAATGACAGACTTTTTGCAGGCAGTTACGGCAAGGGCATGTACATAAGCAATGACAGCAGCGGCAAAACATGGTTTCAAAAAAACAACGGCATAACAAATATGCAGATAATATCGGCATTTGTTGATGATGATAATACCATCTATGCCGGGGCATCATGGGGCTTATTTATAAAGCAAAAAAACAAGCTCTGGGAAGAGGGTTCAGGCAGTTGCAAAGGATTCCAAAGGAAATGCATATACAGGGACAACAAGCGGCATATTCAAATATGATCTTGTCGGCAAGAAATGGGGAAGGGTTAAAGGAAACCCTGCGGCGCATTCAAACATATCAGCAATTGCGGTTGATAGAAATGACAGCATATTTGCAGGCATTGAAGGCGGCGGGCTTTTTAGAAGCGACGACAGGGGAGAGACATGGACAGCATTGGAAAACGGGCTTACAAACAAAAACATATTAACCTTTGCATTTGATTCAAAAGATAGGATTTATATCGGCACATCAAACGGCATATTCAGAAACGCAAAAGAGAATAGGGATAGATTTGAAGATATAACAGGCAGCCTCAAAAATACAATAATCCAGTCCATTGCAATAGACAAAGACAACAATATCTACGCGGGAACAGACGGGGGAGGGGTGTTTTTAAAAAGCGGAGAAAAGACATGGGAAGAAAAAAACCCGGGTTTAAAAAACAAGAGGGTTTTATCCCTATTCAGCGGCAAAAACGGCAATATCTATGCAGGCACGTATGACGGTTTATTCGCAGTGAGTCGAGGGGCTTCCGAATGGAAGGATATAAGCAATGATATTGTCAACCGCATTGTCCAGACGATAAACATGGATAATGAGGGAAAACTTTTAATCGGAACATGGGGAGGAGGGGTTTTAAAGGCGCAGCAGCCGATTTTCAAATAATCCTGTTAAAAAATTCCAAACTGGACAATAAAATTCTTGACAATTTTTCAGGAAAGGACTTTAATTTCATCACCTCAATTTTGAGAGAGGTCCTTAAGATAAGATGACCAACGAGAGCGATTCCTTCAAAGAGGTTCTGGACAGGCTTGAGGATGTAAATAAATATCTCAACCTGCCTCCTGCAATCTACAACAGGCTGCGCTGTCCCCGGCGCTCTCTGATAGTCTCCCTGCCTGTGAGAATGGACAATGGCGAGGTGAAATGCTTTGAGGGCTACAGGGTGCATTATAACACTGCGCGGGGCCCTGCCAAAGGCGGCATAAGGTATCATCCGAATGTTACCCTGAATGAAATTATAACCCTTGCCGCGCTAATGACATGGAAATGCGCTATCGTGGATTTGCCGTTCGGCGGCGCCAAAGGCGGCGTTGCCTGCGACACAACCAAGATGAGCCGCGACGAGATAAAAAGGGTAACCCGCAGATACACGCATGAAATAGCAATGCTCATCGGCCCGGAATCCGACATACCTGCGCCTGACATGTATACTGACGAACAGGTGATGGCATGGATAATGGACACCTACTCTACAATAAAGGGCTACTCTGTGCCGGGCGTTGTCACCGGAAAACCCGTATGCATCGGCGGCTCTTTGGGCAGAAGGACAGCCACATCCCAGGGGCTTGTAACTGTCCTGTTTGAAGCTGTTAACCACCTTGGGCTTTCCTATAAAGACCTTTCCGTTTCAATCATAGGTTTTGGCAATGTCGGCGCGATTGCCGCAGACATACTTTTTGAAAAAGGGCTGCGGATTGTGGGATTGGCGGATTCGAAGGCTGCGATATATAATCCAAAGGGTTTGGACATAAAGGCCGTAAAAAAGCACAAGGCTGAAAAAAAATCGCTGGCAGGCTTCAAAGATGCGGAGCAGGTTTCCATAGACGAGCTGGTCGGCCTTAAGTGCGATGTGCTGATTCCCGCTGCGGTGGAAGGCCAGATAAACTCAAAAAACGCAAATACTGTCAAAGCCCGCATCATTGCCGAGGGCGCCAATGATCCCACAACCCGCGAGGCGGATAAGATACTGAATGACAAGGGTGTTTTTGTGCTGCCTGATATCCTGGCAAACGCCGGCGGCGTTGTTGTCTCATATTTCGAATGGGTGCAGGACATCCAGAGATATTTTTGGCAAGAAGACGAAATCCAGAAAAGATTAGAGGGCATTATGATAAAGGCGTTTAAACATGTGATGGCCATATCTCTGGAGAAAAAGGTAGATATGAGAACAGCCGCAATGATTCTGGGGGTTGGCCGTGTGGCCGAGGCCAGCGCGGTAAGAGGTTTGTATCCCTAATTTTAGTTTCTGGTGAGCATGTCGAACCATGGTGAAAAAATAGTTCTTGAAAAGTTAAAACAACTCTGCTAAATTTGCCTCCTCCACTAAATAAAATAGTTATCAACAGCTGTTGATAACTCTGTGGGTATCTTTGGGTATTTTATGAATACAACCGACATCTGGAAAAAGTGTCTTGAGACTGTCAAGGGTCAAATTCCCAATCAGCATTACAACACATGGTTTAAGCCCATAACCGTAGCGGGTATAAATGAAACCTCTTTGGAATTGGAGGTTCCTAACCGTTTTTTCCTGGAATGGCTGAAGGATTATTATCTGCCTCTTATACAAGAAACTGTTGCAAAGGTAAGCCGGCGGGAATATTCCATTGTATGGCGGATAGGAAAAATGGCGCCGCCGCGCCTCTCTGCGGCTGTTTCAGCCCATCTTCCACAAACGGCTGCAGCCGAAAGGGTTTTGACCAATACAGGGCTCAATCAGTATTATACCTTTGAAAATTTTGTTGTAGGGAAAGATAATCAGCTTGCCCATGCTGCATGTATTGCTGTAGCCAATCAATTTTCCAACAAATATAACCCGCTTTTTGTGTACGGCGGGGTTGGACTGGGAAAAACCCACCTTCTTCAGGCCATCGGCCACAGGGTTCTTCAGCGAACAGCATCCATAAAAATCTGCTACTATACCTCCGAAGGATTTATGAATGAGTTTGTGGGCGCGATGCAGCGCGGCAAGATGGATGAATTTAGAAACAAATTCCGGCGGACAGATCTTCTGCTTATAGACGATGTCCAGTTCTGGGCTGGAGGAAAGGAAAGGACGCAGGAGGAATTTTTTCACACCTTTAATGCGCTTTATGAGGCTAATAAACAAATTGTAATTACAAGCGATAAATACCCCAAAGACCTTGGCGGTCTGGAGGAAAGGATTAGAAGCCGTTTTGAGATGGGTTTAATCGTTGATATTCAACCCCCTGACACGGAAACAAAAATGGCCATCCTGCAAAAGAAGGCGGCACTGGATTCCATCATTCTGCCCGACGACATCACCCATTTTCTGGCAACACTCGGCAGCTCTAACATCAGAGATTTGGAGGGTTATCTTGCAAGAATAGTCGCGGTGTCTTCATTGTCAGGCAAGGAGATTACCCTCCCTATGGTTAAGGATACATTAAAGAATATAATAAAGGATAATACAACAAGGGCCGCAACCATTGACACTGTTCAAAAGGCTGTTGCATCATTTTTTAATATGAACACTGCCGACCTAAAATCCAAAAGAAGGCTGCAAAATGTCGTTGTGCCGAGACAAATAGCCATGTATCTTGCAAGAGAGTGCTGTAAATCTTCATTCCCTGAGATAGGAACCGCCTTTGGCAACAAAGACCATTCCACGGTTATCCATGCAGTTAACAAGATGAAAAAATTAGTGGAAAAAGACCCTGAGCAGCGGAGGGTTGTACGTTCCATAAAAGATATTATAAATAAATGATATGTTGTGGAAAAAATGGTATATTGTTGTGGGTTTGAGTTTGTTTTTTATGTGTAAGCGCAATCTTTTTCAAATATAATATTCTTATCAACTGTTTGTTGATAAGCTTTATTGTTTTTCCATAAATAAAAACATTTATTTTAATAAATAATTTTATATACTTATATGTTTTTCCACAAAGAATGGTAATACTACTTACTACTACTAAATATATTAATTAAAATATAAAAACAATAGAGGAGACCTATTATGAAATTTCAAATTGAAAAAAGCGCCTTTGTAAAAACACTTCAGAAAGTTCAGGGGATTGTTGAAAAAAGAAATACAATGCCGATATTGGCTAATATCTTGATAAAGGCGTCCACCTCAGGCGGAGGAAAGATAGAAATTATGGCAACAGATCTGGAAGTATCAATCAAAGATTTATGCGATGCGACAGTGACAAAAGAAGGAGACATAACAATGAACGCAAGGAAACTCTTTGAAATAATAAAGGAGGCCCCGGAAGACAAGATAGATATAGCTGCCGAGGAAAGCGGAAAAATAACCATAAAAAGCGGAAAGGCCAAATTTAATATAGTCGGCTTGCCGGCAAAGGAATTCCCGTCCTTCCCTGTTTATGATGAAGGGAAATTATTCAGAACGGCCCCTGAGGCATTAAAGGAAATGATAGAAAAAACCGCCTTTGCCGCGTCCACAGATGAAACGAGATACAATATAAACGGTGTATTTGTGGAAAAAGAAGGGGCAAATATCAGGATGGTGGCAACAGACGGCCACCGCCTGGCCATGATAGAAAAAAGCAGTGAATGGCCGGCGCTTGCAAAAGGGGTTATACTGCCGCGCAAGGGAATTTTAGAGCTAAAAAGGTTTCTGGATGACGCGGTGGAAGGCGCATTCTCTTTAGCCTTCACGTCCAACAGTATGGTGGTAAAGAAAGACAGCACTATCTTGATTATAAGACTTATAGACGGAGAGTTTCCTGACTACAAGCAGGTTATACCAAAAGGCAATGATAAAAGAGTAAAATTGGGAAGGGCAGATTTTCTAAGCTCCTTAAAAAGGGTTTCTTTGCTTTCCATGGAAAAAGGAAGGGGCGTTAAGTTCGGGCTGTCAAAAGGGAAACTGGAGCTTTCCTCCAACAATCCGGATATCGGGGAGGCGAGGGAGGAGATAAGCGTGGAATATAAAAACGATGAGCTGGAAATTGGTTTTAATGCCACATATATGATGGAGGCCGTAGGGGTTGTCGAGGGAGACGAGGTTGTCCTTGAACTGAAAGATAGGGAAAGCCCGACGTTATTAAAATCAGCCAAAACAAACGGCCATCTGTATGTTATTATGCCGATGAGGATATGAATAAGAATTGGGAATCGCGAATTAAGGAGGTCAATATATGGCAGGGGTAAATAAGGCTATTTTAGTCGGGAGACTGGGCAAGGACCCTGAGATAAAATATACGCCAAGCGGAACAGCCGTGACAAATTTTACAATGGCTACAAGCGAGAATTTTAAGGATAAAGACGGCCAAAAACAGGAAAGGACTGAATGGCACAGGATAGTCGCATTCGGCAAGCTTGCAGAGATATGCGGCGAATATCTTGCAAAAGGCAAACAGGTCTATATTGAAGGCAGGATACAAACGCGGAGCTGGGACGACAAAAACGGAAACAAAAGATATACCACAGAGATAGTTGCCAATACCATGCAGATGCTGGGCAAGGCAGACGAGGCAACAAAGGGGGGCGCCGGACCTTCTCCTGATGTTGGCAGCGCGTCAGAACCTACAGTAATAGAAGAAGATGTGCCATTCTAAAAAACAGTTCATAGCTCATAGCTATTATTTCCGTAATCTATAAGCTATCAACTCTATGAGCTATAAACTAACCTCCTATGCTAACCAAACGCATTATACCCTGCCTTGATGTAAAAGACGGTCGTGTTGTTAAAGGCATCAGTTTTGTTCAACTGCGGGATGCAGGAGACCCTGTAGAATGTGCGAATGCGTATGAGGAGCAGGGCGCAGATGAGTTGGTTTATCTGGATATAACCGCATCCCATGAAAAAAGAAATATTATCATTGATATTGTAGAAAGAACAGCGGCAGAGGTTTCTATGCCGCTGACTGTCGGCGGAGGTATCAGGACGTTGGAGGATATAAAAGAGTTGCTCCATGCGGGGGCTGACAAGGAATCCATAAATACCGCAGCCGTAGAAGACCCGGAGGTTGTAAAAAGGGCTTCTGAAAGATTAGGGAGCCAGTGTATAGTGGTTGCTAT
>CAZVZI010000088.1:0-3389 GCA_964631455.1 uncultured Thermodesulfobacteriota bacterium
ACAGCCTTTATGTAAGTTTATTCCGTTATGAAACACCTAATAGATATGGCGATAAACTTGGCTACGACGCTGTTTATGGAAAGCATCCTGAAATTAAAAAGAAATTTTTTGCAGATGTTAATTATGTTGAGTTGGCAAACTTAGAAGAATATAATAGAGGAATCAAAGAACTTTATTTTGAATTTATTATTAATAATCCAGAACGTTTTTTAAAGTATTTCATTGGAAGCGTTTATGACTATTTTTTGTTCCTGCCATACTACAGTTGGACAGGAACTAAATCAGCCCATGCCTACTTGCCGAAGATTAACGAAGATGTAGAAATAGAGCCGCAGGATTTAGCCCCTGATTTTAAAGATACATCTTTAAATTGGATTCTTAATCTAAAACTAAAATACTTGCCGAAAAGCATGTTTTTCTGGCTTTATTTTATATGCGCTTACACTATTCTTGTTGAAGCTATATACACATCTTTTATTAACTTAAAGAAAAATAACAATCCAAGCATTTCTGCTGATGAAGCTTTAGAAAACAAATTACCCATATATTTGCTATGGGGCATGCTCATATATTTCTTTTTTGCATCTATTGTTAGAATACTTATTCCTGTTCATGGCCAAGGTGCGGTTGTTGCTTTTAATATTATTATTATTTACAATCTTGTAAGAATAGCGGCATCTATAGGCATTATAGAAACGAGAAAGATGCAGATACCAGCAATCATATTGCCTACATGGTTAGTATTATTGATTGGAATATCTTTATTGTCTTTAACGGTAAAAGGCTTTGAGTTTTTTCAAGAACCAGCTTTTAATGGCGGGTTTGAAAACAATACGAGAGGTTGGATAGCGTATAAGGCTAATCTATATGGTGTTGAGGGCGGCCAATCCGGTAATTGCCTCAAGATTGTAACATCTGATAATGCTACAGGTTATGCATATTATGTTGTTCCTACTGAAGTTGGCAAGATGTATAAAATTACAGTTTATTTTAGAGGAGGAACTGCCGGGAATGGGCAAATCAAAGCAGGAACGGCAATGGATGTTGAAGATTTGTATTATTCTGGCATCCTTTCCAATGCTGATTGGAAACAGTATGGCGGTGTCTTTAAAGCTGTTACGCCAATCACTTATATTACATTGGTTAACCTTACATCTATTAAAGGGCAGACTTCTTATTTTGACACTGTAAGCATTAATATATATGAAGGAAACTAAAACCTTTCAGATGCAATTCAAACAAGGCCGGCTTAAAGAGGCCGATGGTTTCCCAAAGGTTGTATTGATTGATACAATAAGTTTTTGTAACTTGAAATGCTCAATGTGTGTTCATAAAAAGATGACACGCAAAAAGGGCATTATGAAGTGGGAATTGCTGACAAAGATAATTGATGAGATTGCAGAGAATAATAAGAATACACGAGTCTGGATGGTATTTTTTGGCGATCCCTTTGTGATCAAGAGGGCAAAGCCTTCAATATTCGATATGATCAGGTATGCAAAAGACAAGGGTTTAAGCGATGTTGTTTTAAACTCAAACGGCTGTCTTATGGACGAAGATGCGGCTCGCGAGGTGATTGAATCCGGGCTTGATTCCATATATTTTGGTGTTGATGCCGTCAAACCCGAAACTTATGCAAAGCTTAGAGTTGGCGGTGATTACCATAAGACAGTAAATAATATACTAACTCTTTTGAGATTAAAGAAGGAGATGGCTTCAGACCATCTAGAGGTCTTTGTCCAGTATGTTGAAATGGACGAGAATGTGGATGAGAAGGAAGATTTTATCAAATTCTGGACGGGACAAGGCGTAACAACAAAGATAAGGCCTAAGATAAGCTGGGCAAGTCTTATAGATGTCCCAAATCTTATGCTCAACAATGAGGACAGATGGCCGTGTCACTGGGCAATGCAAACCATGTCAATTACGGACACTGGTAAGGTTGTAACCTGTGCCGTGGATTTGGATGCCAGATTTATTGCTGGGGATGTGAATAATCAAACTCTCAAGGAGATATGGAACGGCAAACTTAAAGAGCTCAGGCAATTGCATAGTTCTCATAGATTTTCAGAGTTGCCGGAGAATTGCAGGGATTGTAAAGATTGGCAGTCTGCAAGGGCAGACTATCATTCTGTGACGGGGTGAAACAGCACAAATGTGCGGTATTTGCGGATTTACAGGCAAACCTGATGCGGCTATTCTTAAAAGAATGGCCGATGCTATATTTCACCGAGGTCCTGATGAGGAAGGTTTTTATTCTGATGGTAGGGTGAATCTTGGTGTCAGAAGATTAAGTATTATTGATATAGATACAGGCCATCAACCTGTTTATAGTGAAGATAAAAATATCTGGATAGTTTTTAACGGAGAAATATACAATTATAAAGAACTGAGGAAGGAGTTAGAAGATAAAGGCCATGTCTTCTATACAGACCACTCTGATACAGAGGTCATTGTCCATCTCTTCGAGGAATACGGGAGCGATTTTGCCCATAAGATAAACGGGATGTTCGCCATCGCCCTTTGGGACAAAAAGGATGGTCGGCTTTTTCTAATAAGAGACAGGATGGGCGTTAAGCCTCTTTTTTATGCTCAGGCAAACAATAAATTAATATTCGGTTCCGAGATCAAGGCCATCCTGGCTAATAACAGCTACCATAAGGATATAAACCACGAGGCATTATACCACTATTTCACCTTTAAGAACATCCCAGCCCCTTTAACCGCATTTAAGAATATATATTCACTTCTACCCGGAGAGATGCTTACCTTTATTGACGGAAAGGTAATCACAAATAGGTGGTGGAATATCAATTTTAATGAAAGGGAAGATTATGATGAAACATCTGTAATCACAAAACTCATTGTTTTATTAGAAGATGCCACAAAACTGCGTATGAGAAGCGATGTGCCTTTTGGCGCATATCTGAGCGGTGGAGTTGACTCAAGTTCTATTGTGGCGCTTATGACACGATTTTCAGATAAACCGGTTAAAACCTTCTCATTAGGTTACGAAGATGAATTGAAAAATAAAGAGGCTGACATGTATTATGCAAGAAAGGTTTCCAATGTATACAAGACAGAACACTATGAATATATAATGTCTCATAAAGAATTGATTGATGATATTGAAAATGTGATTGGCGCTTTTGACCAGCCGTTTTCAGGAACGATATCCACTTACTTTTTGTCAAAACTCATAAAAAGGCATGTAAAGGTGGCTTTGTCAGGCGACGGCGCTGATGAACTTTTTGGAAGCTATCTTTCCCACAGGGTGGCGCAGCCGATGTTTTATTTTAAAAAACTTTATGATAGAATCAAAACAGACTCATTAACCAACAAGGAAAGAAGGCTTTTAGAACCATATGACACTAAGTTTTTAGAGGGGT
>CAZVZI010000088.1:3399-6907 GCA_964631455.1 uncultured Thermodesulfobacteriota bacterium
AAAATGGCGATACAACCTATATCTCTTTAATGATGATGATAAAAGAAGATTATTGAGCAATAACTTTTTATCTAAGTTAGGAAACACAAACTCTTTTGCGCTTATAGCAAATTATTTTTCATCCCTGACTGCTAAAAACCCTTTAAACAGAATACTTGAAATGGAGTGGAATACACAACTGCCAGATCAGGTGCTTGCATTTGTTGATTTTTTATCAATGGCGCATTCGGTGGAAATACGCTCCCCGTTTCTTGATTACAGGCTTGTAGAATTTGCTGCTACTATTCCTGGAGGCATGAAGATAAAAAACGGGAATGTAAAAGATATTTTAAAAAAATCTGTTGAGGGTTTGCTGCCCGATGGGATAACGAAAAGGCCAAAAGAAGGTTTTGTCCTGCCTGTGTATGATTGGATGGTAGAAAGACTTAAAGATTACAGTATGGATGTCCTTTCAGATAAAAAACTAAAGAGGCATGGCCTCCTGAAGACAGAATCGGTAAAGGATATTTTACAGAACTATCATTCCGGCAATAGAAATAATGCCGGCAAGGTTTGGAACCTGATGATGTTTCAGGTCTGGTGGGAGAGGTATTTTGGATAGAATAAAGACAATACTATTTGGGATGACAGGGTTTGGAAATAATGCATTAGAGGTTTTGCTTAATCATCCATCTATTAAAACTATTGCAGTATGTACACCTGAAAGACAGGCAGGTCTTTTCCCATACTATAAATGTGAAAAACTCCAAGATGCTGTGTTAAGAAATAAAATTAGTCTTTATGAAGGATTAAATCTTAAAGATGAAAAGACCCATGACCTTATTAAAAAACTCTCTCCGGGATTAATTGTTGTCAGCAGTTTTAATCAGATTATTACAAAATCTATTATATCCATACCACAATTTGGGATAATAAATATCCACCCATCGCTTCTGCCAAAATATAGAGGGGCAACACCAACTGTGTGGGCATTGCTAAACGGAGAAGAAGAGGTGGGTGTAACAGCGCATTTCATTGAGGATGAAAAGATAGATTGCGGAAGGATTATTAAACAGGCCAAATTAAGGATAGAGCCTTCAGACACTGATGGAACTTTGAGATTCAAACTTGCAAAACTTTCAGAACATGTGTTGGTTGAAACACTGAATTTATTTCCGGATATGGATAAAAAAATGCTGCCCATAGCAGATGAATCTGCTTGCTATCCAAAACGCACATTAAAGGATGCTGAAATTGATATTCACAAACCATTTAAAAAGATTTTGTATAGGATAAAGGCAATGACCCCATATCCTGGTGCATTTGTAAAATATAATGGTAAAAGCTATACAGTTATTTCGGCAGAGCTATTAAAAGAGCAAAAAACAGATGAAGTTTTCAAATCAGACAATAAACATCTTGTGATTAAAACACGGGAAGGGGTGGTAAAATTTTGTCTAAAGGGGCATACGGTGACAAATGCTCAAGTTGAACACGTTCAGGACTCTTATGGAATTAGACCTGAGGCGCAGGAATTCCCCATGATGTGTGTTATTTCATTTGTCTATGTATGCAATGCTCAATGTCCATACTGTCCCTATACAAATTCTGAAATCAGGTCTGATTACAGGGATAGGCCTTTTATGAATGAGGATACTTTTAAGATAATAGCAACTCAATGTGGAGAATATGGTGCGTGGGTGCGTTTATCCGGCGGCGGTGAGCCTATGCTTCATCCTCATGCTGTTGAGTTGATGGAATATGCCAAAAAGGTCGGTGGAAAGGTAGGACTTATAACCAATGGTTCAAGATTCACAGAAGAAAATACGAAAAGGCTTCTTGGGGCAGGGGTTGATATGATAGAGTTCAGTGTAGATGCGGCAGATGAAAAGGCATATGCGAGGGTGAGAAAAGGTCTTGACTGGGAAACACTGCTAAAAAATGTTTGCAGGATGGTTGAACTGCGCGATAAATTAAAGAGTCCTTCAAAGATTATAGCAAGCGGTGTCAATCAGGATGGTGTTGATATAGATGCAGTAGCAAAATTCTGGGAGCCAATCGTTGACAATTTTCAGAGGAGAAAATACCTCACATGGGGGATTAATGACCCATCAAAATCGGCTGACTCTACCCCTTATCTGCCGCCGGATCAGATGATACCATGTCCTTTTATTTTTGAAAGAGTAAACATTGATTCAAGAGGCAAAGTGATGGTTTGCGGCTTTGATATCGCTGCTGTAACTGATATGGGAAATGTCCATGAGAAGTCCATCAAAGAGATATGGCATGGAGAAGGTTTTGAATATTACAGACAGAAGCATCTCTTCCAAAAGGGCAACGAAATTGAACTGTGCAAAAACTGTCCTGACTGGAAATACCGTTCATGGAAACACAATTACTGGAAGGTTGTAAAAAATGCGGAAACAAAACGCAAAGAAAGAACTGACACCCTGAATATGCAGGATATGGAGGGGTGCATAGCGGATACTGATAATAATGGGGAAAGATAATTATGCGAATAGGTATTCTCCAGCCTGGCTATCTTCCATGGCTTGGTTTTTTTGAGCAGATGCATAAAACTGATATTTTTGTTATTTATGACGATGTGCAGTATGACAAAGAAGGTTGGAGAAACAGAAACAGGATTAAAACTGCAAATGGCATCCAGTGGCTGACTATTCCTGTTATTGTCAAGTTTGATGCCCATCCACTTATCACCGAGGTAATGATTGACAATAAGAAGAACTGGCAAAGGAGGCATCTTTTCTCCATACAACAAAGCTATTCAAAGTCTCCGTTTTATAGAAAATATATAGATATATTTGAAGAGGCTTATTCTAAAGAGTGGCAATATCTTGTGGATATAGATATACACTTTATATTAGAATTATCCCTATTGCTTGGAATAGATTGCAACAAAATAGTCAGGTCTTCAACTCTTAATATAAGCGGGGATAAGATTGAAAGACTTATCAAAATTTGCAAGTTATTTAAAGCGGATACCTTCTATGAAGGGGCTGCGGGCAAAAATTATATTGATGATGCTTATTTTGCCCAGTACGGGATAAAGGTAGAATTTCAGGATTATAAACATCCGGTATATAAACAACTCTACAATGACTTTGTGCCATATCTATCCGTTATAGACCTGCTTTTCAATTATGGAGATGAGAGCCTTGCAATCTTATTAAATGAAAACTTATAAAGGCGGTAAGATAAAATGAAGAAGACAATATTAGTTACAGGCGGCGCGGGTTTTATAGGAAGTAACTTTGTCAGGCATATCTATAAAAAATATCCTGATTATAAAATTATAATCCTTGACGCCCTTACATATGCCGGACATGTTGATAATCTTCCTGTGAATTTAAATGAAAATAATCATGATGAGCGTGTTAGTTTCTGGTACGGCAATGTAAGAAACGGCGAAATTGTGGATACTCTTATATCTCAATCGGATATAGTGGTGCATTTTGCTGCCGAGACACATGTAACGCGTTCCATATATGACAACCTTCTTTTCTTTGAA
>CAZVZI010000089.1:0-6520 GCA_964631455.1 uncultured Thermodesulfobacteriota bacterium
AACAAATTCGGAAACTATCTCATCATCCGCCAGAGGGATGCCCATTCGTGGGTAGAGGCGTATATGCCCAAATCAGGCTGGACTACCTTTGACCCGACACCGCCTGCGGAAGCGGTCGGCGCAATGCCGCCTCCGACTTCCATTATAACCCTCTACATTGATTTTATTAAATGGAAGTGGAACCGGCATATAATAAACTATTCTTTCAGAGACCAGATAAGTTTTGCAAAGACTGTTGAAGCAAAAGGCCGCTCACTTATGTCAAATTTAAAATGGAAGACTTTCAGCGGCAGGTTGTCGGCAGGCGGCAGCAAACAAAAGAGGCTGCTCATCGCGTTAACAGCTTCAACTGCGCTGCTTATAGCTGTAATATGGAGGGTTCTAAAAACAGGAGATAAAACAAGCTCGCCAAACGCCCCGCTGTTTTATAAAAATATGCTGCGTCTTTTGGCAAAAAAAGGGAAAATAAAAAAGGCAGGCGAGACGGCGCTGGAGTTCGCAAGAAATGTAAATAGTGAAGATGTCAGGGCTATAACGGATATTTATTACAACGTCAGGTTTGGCGGATATAGATTGACTGATAATGAAAAGAATAAAATATCGGTTTATTTAATGACTATAAAGAAGGCAAATTTGTAGCCTTCTTGAATATCGAAACTTTGTTGCCGCCGCTCTGTAACGCAGATTTTACCGCATGATTTAGATTCAGCATTAATTCGTTTGATTCTTTGCCGTCCGCCGGGAAACCTGCAATACCGATGCTTATGTTTATCCTTTCATTTTTCTTCCCGTTTGACGACGGGAATGCGTGATTTCCCACCCTGATTCTGAGTTTCTCCGCAACCGCAGAGGCAACCTCCTTTGCAATGTTGGGCAAAACGACAAGAAATTCATCTCCGCCGCATCTGATAAGACAATCAGCCTTTCGGATATTATCATTTATCAATCTGGAGAGGTCAACAAGCGCCGAGTTTCCAAGGAGAAAGCCATTCCTCGTATTATAGTCCTGCAGCCTGTCCACATCTATCATAAGCATGGAAAACGGCAGTCCGTATCTTTTGCTCCTTGCCACCTCCTGCTCTATCCAATAGCTGAAATATCTGTGATTGAATACGCCTGTCAACGGGTCTATCATCCTCGCCCTTGCAGGATATGCCATTTCAATTTTTTTTATCTCATTTAAGAGTCCTTTTCTTGAAAAATCCGTCTTTCTGAGTATATCGGCTATATTGTCTCCAAGCTTTACCTTGTCAGTTTCAGTTATGTCTTTTGCGGTAAATATCACTACGGGTATATCCTTTGCAACAGGGTGGTTTTTTAACCGGTCTACAACATCAAAACCGCTTACCCTCGGCATCATCAAATCAAGGATTATGAGGTCGGGTTCCCTTTCTATCGCAAGCGCAATGCCGTCTTCTCCGTTTGCAGCCTTGATTACGCCAAACCCCTCTTTCTCCAAAATACTGCTTAATAATTCCAACACCTGCGGTTCGTCATCTATAGCCAGAATAGTGAATGGGTGTCTCTTCACCTTTGTTGTAAAGCTGAGCCTGCCGAGCGCCTGAAGCAGTTTATCTTTACTAACCGGTTTTACCAGATAATCTACCGCTCCCAAACTGAAGCCAAGCTTCTTATTATTAGAAGCGGATATTATTATCGCAGGTATGTCACAGGTATCAGGCAATGTTTTTAATTCTCTTAACACGTCCCAACCGTCCTTTTTTGAAAGAGCTATTCCTACAATAATGGCAAATGGTCTTATCGTGCCGGCTTTTCTAATAACTTCAATACCGTCAGCGGCAAGCTCAACGTTATAACCATTTTCCTCCAGATATACCTTTATAAGCTCGTTCGTGTCTTTGCTCTCGCTGGCAACCAGAATTGTTGGAGACGATTCATGGGCTTGCTGCTGAAGTTGAGATGTCTTTTGTGGAACAAGCTGCAGCGCAGGGGCTTTCTGTATGCCTCCGCCCGAGACGGATGCCGGCTCCATGACTAAAACACCCTGAGGGATCGCAAAGCGAAATGTGGTCCCTTTGCCATATTCGCTCTCTATCCATATCTTTCCGTTATGCAGTTCCACAAGCTTTTTGGTTAACGCCAGGCCAAGGCCGGTGCCGCCGTATTCCCTTGTTATAGAGGAGTCCAGCTGCTCAAATTCCTCGAATATCCTTGGGATATCTTCATCTTTTATGCCTATGCCTGTGTCTTTCACAGAGATACTAAGAACCCTTTCTATGACACCGTCTTTTGGCTCTTCTGATATGTCCCAGTCAATACTTACACGGCCGCCGTTTTTGTTGAATTTTACGGCATTTGAAAGAAGGTTCAGCATAATCTGCTTGAATTTCTGCCTGTCAAGCCTGACAGTTGGAGACAATGGAACAATTTTACTCTCAACAGCCACCTCTTTTTTATGCGCCATAGGTCTGACAATACCGAGCGTCTCGCCTATAGCATCTGCAAGCGGAAACTCATCCAGTTCCAGTTCCAGCTTTCCCGCCTCTATCTTAGAAAGGTCAAGTATATTATTTATAAGGTGCAGCAGATGGCTGCCGCTTGTGTGGATGTAATTGACATACTGAATCTGCGTTTCATTTAATTCGCCGAATGATTTTTCAGTCAAAAGTTCGGAAAAACCCATAATGGAATTCAGCGGTGTTCTTAATTCGTGGCTTACATTGGCAAAAAATTGGGATTTTACCTTGTCGGCCTTAACGAGCTCCACATTTAATATCTCCATCTTCTGCTTCTTTCTGGAGAGCTCTTCGTTTGCAGCCTTTATTGTCTCTGTCCGCTCTTCCACCTTTTTTTCAAGGGTGGCATAATAATATTCAATGTGATCCACCATGCTGTTGAATTCTGCAGCAAGCTCGCCTATTTCATCCTTTGATGCAACAGCCACCCTTTCCTTCAGATTTCCGCTTGCTATCCTCTTGGCAGACTTTTCCAATGCCTCTATCGGCTTTACAATAGAACGGGTCAGAATAATCCACAGTCCCACAGAAAAGATTATAGCAAGAATGGTAAAACCAAGAGTCACCCATAGAATTATTTTGGAAAGATAGCCGGCCTTATCATATTCGCTGAATGTGGCGTTTTTTTCTTGAGTTAAGAGCGTCTGCAGCGCATTCATGGCGGATTTAAAGCTTTCCCCAACATCGCCCATCGTAAGAACTCCGGCCTTTTCCGTATTGCCTTGCTTAGAAATATTTATTATCTCATCCCTCATTGCCTTATAATCAGACCATGCCTTTTCAAATGATGCATACAGCCTCGTTTCCTCTTGTCCAGGCGTTTCATTCCTTAAGTGTTTTGCAAGAAGGTCTTTTATTTTTTTATCGTGATCCATTATTGAATGTTCCAGATATGTCTTTGAAGCTTCCTCAGACATTGTATTATAAAGAAACATATCCTGCCTATCTGCAAGCAGCTCCTTTTCTATTGAAAATAGAACATCCTGCCGTATGAAGAAATCTGAATAAAGTCTTGTTGTAACGTTGGCAATCTGCCGGGCGTTATAAAGGCCCACCATGCCGCCTATGCCCATCATCACAAGAAGCATCAGAAATATAGCGCCGATTTTTTCGGATATTTTAAAGGAACGGAATATATCGCTCATAACCACCCCAACTTCAAACTTAAGATTATAATAACCTTTTTTAGCCTGTTTTTGCAACTGCAAGTAATTATAGGTCTTATAAGACCTATAAGACTTATAATTATTCCAGCTCTCCCCAATTTCTGCCGATCTGAATATCAACCCTTACCGGCACAGACAGTTTGGCCGCCGCCTCCATCTCATTTTTTACAAGCTCTTTCATTAACTCTATCTCTTTTTCCGGCGCCTCGAAGATAAGCTCATCGTGAATCTGAAGCAGCATCCTTGATTGAACATCTTCGTTTTTCAATCTTCTGAATATATTTACCATTGCAATTTTTATTATATCTGCCGCTGTCCCCTGTATGGGCGTATTGATAGCTATCCTTTCGCCAAACCTTCTTACCTGTTCGCTCCCGCTTCTGATCTCAGGCACATGCCTGCGCCTTCCAAAGAACGTTGATACATAGCCCCTTTCCATTGCCTCGCTAATGGTCTTATCTATAAACGTCTTTACTCCCTTATAATGAAGAAAATAATCGTCTATATAACCTCTTGCCTCATCCTGAGGTATGCCAAGTTCTGCGGCCAAACCATAAGCCCCCATGCCGTAGATAATGCCGAAATTTATGGCCTTTGCCCTCCTCCTCATCTCCGGTGTAACAAATTCCGGCTGAATGTTGAAGACCTCTGCCGCTGTCCTTGTATGCACGTCCTCATCTTTTTTGAATGCATCTATCAAAAGAGAGTCTTGGGAAAAATGCGCAACAATCCTCAGTTCTATCTGTGAATAATCGGCAGATAAAAATAACCAATCCTTCTCCGCAATAAATGCCTGCCGTATCCTTTTCCCAAGCTCTGTCCTTATGGGGATATTCTGGAGATTAGGCTCCGAACTGGAAAGCCTGCCTGTGGCTGTTACAGTTTGATTGAATGATGTATTAATCCTTTGGGTTGCAGGATTGACAAGCTCTAATATGGCGTCCACATAGGTTGATTTGAGTTTTGAGATCTGTCTGAAATTTAAAATCTCGGCAGGAAGTTCATGAACAGCAGCAAGTATTTTTAAAACCTCCTCGTCCGTGGAAAATCCAGTCTTCGTCTTTTTTACAGGCTTTAATCTTAATTTCTCAAATAAAACCGAAGATAGCTGCTTTGGAGAGTTTATATTAAAGTCAGCGCCGGCCATCGTATAAATCCTGTTTTTCAGAATCCCGATACGGCCTTCCAATTCCTTTGAAAGGCTTGCAAGATAATCTTTATCCACTTTAATGCCGTCAAGCTCCATCTCTGCCAAAACCTCTGTCAAAGGCATTTCTATTTCATTGTAAAGGTTTAAAAGACCCTCTTTCTCCAATTGCGGCAATAATTTTTTAGATAGCTGAAACACGGCATCCGCCTCGGCGCAGGTCTCTGCACAAACAGCATCCAAATCTTGACCCTTGACCCTTGACCCTCTGACCCTCTGACTCTTTGACTCTCTGACTCTTATTTGACGGCCTAACTGTTCATATGCCATATCCTCCAGCGTATGACTTGTCCTTGAAGGGTTTAACAGATATGACGCAATACCTGTGTCAAAATGCGCTCCTTTCATGCTAATGCCATGCTGTTTAAAAAACAGATGAACCCCTTTTATATCATAAGACATCTTCTTAACTGTCTCATCTTCAATAACAGGTTTGATGGCCTTAAGCACAGACTCAAGACTCAAAACACCGGACTTAAGGCCAATTGAAACAGAAAACGCCTGATGCGGTTTTAAACAAAAGGCAAATACCGAAGAAGCTTGCCCCTGCAAGCAGTAAGCAGGGGTTGACATGGCGCTGAAGAGTTGAGGCTCATTACTCCCTGATTCTCTGACTCTCTGACTCTCCGACCCTTTGACTCTTTGACTCCCTGCTGTCCTCACAGCAATTGCAGTCTCCCCCGCATGTTTTATCTCCGCCATCATTCTTTTCAACTCATCTATATCCGTGATGGAAGCATATTCTCCCGCCTGATGCGGGCTCATCCCAGGCTCTTCCTGAACTACATCTTTCAATAATTTTGTAAATTCCAGTTCCTTGAGCAGCTCTTTCAGTTTCAGATAATCAGGCGGTTTAAGAACAAGGTCTTCAAATTTATAATCCACAGGCGCATGCGTATCTATAGCGGCAAGCATTCGCGAAAGCCGCGCATCTTCCGCATATTTTTCCAATTTCTCCCTAATCCCTTTTTCTTTTACCTTATCAATATTTTGCAAAAGGTTTTCAATGGTTCCAAACTCCTTTATAAGTTTTACAGCGGTCTTTTCACCTATGCCTTTTACGCCGGGTATGTTGTCGGATGAATCTCCTGCAAGGCCCATAATCTCTACAACCTGCTCAGGTTTTGCGCCGAATCTGTCCATTACCTCTTTAATGCCGAAACTCTTGCCTTTCATGGTGTCAACAATAGTTGTATTTTCATCTATGAGTTGCAGCATATCTTTATCCGCCGCAATGATTATCACCTCTACATCTTTTTCTTTCATGTGCCGTGATAACGTGCCGATAATGTCGTCGGCCTCATATCCCTGCATTTCAAGGGCAGGGATATTGAATGCCTTTGCCAGTTCTTTTATATACGGTATCTGCGGCTTGAGGCTGTCAGGCATCTCAGGCCTGTGCGCCTTATACTCCTCATACATCTTATGCCTGAAGGACGGCCCTTTGACATCAAATGCAACGGCTATATGGTCTGTCTTGAAATCTTTTATGACCTTTAACAACATTTGAACAAAACCGTATATGGCATTTGTGGGGAGTCCTTTGGAATTGGAGAAATACGGAAGGGCATGAAACGCCCTGTAGATATAGGAAGAGCCGTCTATGAGGAGGAGTTGTTTTTTCATAACCGCAGTTCAAACGCATTTTTTATCAGCTCTATTTCTGTTTT
>CAZVZI010000089.1:6530-6881 GCA_964631455.1 uncultured Thermodesulfobacteriota bacterium
ACCACATCAAATCTGGCCGGATGATCGTTCAACCTTTTCTGAGTCAGATAAGCGAGAGCCGTCTTTGATATTTGTCTCTGTTTTTTCAAACCTACTGCCATTTTCGGCGGGCCGAATTTATCGCTTGTTTTTGTCTTAACCTCAACAAATGCAAGAGTTTTTCCATCAATGGCAATAATGTCTATCTCGCCATACTTATTTCTGAAATTATTTTCCACAATCTTGTAGCCGTTTTTTCTAAGAAATTCATCAGCCAGGCCTTCTCCTTTTTTGCCGACACTAATCCTTATGAATGTCACTTAAGTGTTCCTTTACGCCTTTGAATGTCTTTCTGTGGATTGGAGACGGGCC
>CAZVZI010000090.1:0-6877 GCA_964631455.1 uncultured Thermodesulfobacteriota bacterium
CGGTCGAAATCATCAGCTCCGGTTCTGTGTATTTTTGCGTAAGTCTCCCGCGTTGCGCCATTGATGCTGACTTTTATCCATGTGATGGCATGAAGTGTCTGTCTCATAAGTTTAGGGACAAATACCACCCCGTTGGTCGTAAACGCCACATCAATGCCCGCATTTTTCGTATGGAGGACAATCTCTCCAATATCCTTGTGCAGCAGAGGTTCGCCTTCTCCGGCATACATAACGCTTTTTACCCCAAGCCGCGCCATTTCCGAAAGCCTTTCCTTCAATATCTTCGTGTCAAGAAACCGATGTTGATATTCCATATAATCAAGGGCGCAGTAAGTGCATCGGTGATTGCATGTTCCGGATGTCGCTATCTCAGTGTAGATTGGATAGACCAATTTCCCCGTAATCCAGTCATTGATCCTTGGGATATGATATATCAATTTATGGCTGTCTATTCTGTATTTGTCCATGTTCTTAAGCAGTCTCCTTCTTGTCTTATTGCCATTTAAACATATTATTACACTGTAACTCAAGGCTTTAGCCTTGATGTATCAAACCCCTGATAAAAACATTCAGGGGCAGGCTCTGAAGGTTTGAGTTACGGTCAATAACGCCATCCTTAAAAGCAATTTTTAAACCTTTTGAGTTACTTTAGGATGGTATTTATAAACTCCAACAATTCAAACTTTTCAACCGATTTTTTATTACAGACAATCTGAACTGCTATGGCACCTACGGCATTGCCAATAAAAGAGAGCATATCCAGCGGCATGCCTTTGGCATAACAGGGGGCAGTATATGCAAAAAATGCATCGCCTGCGCCGACCGTATCAACCACTTTATGAGAAAATATGGGGGTTCTGTTAACGTTGTTGTGGTTCACGCCAAACGATCCTTTCTTCCCAAGGGTTACAATGAGACAATCCGCCTTGACATCATTCGCAATCTTTTTTGCAACCTGCTCAATATCCGCATGTTTATCCTGCGCCGACAATCTCAGTTCACTTTCATCAAGACAGACATAGTCAGGGTCATCGTACCTTGTTATCAAATTATACCCCACATTGGCAGCGTTGGTCTGCGCATTCACGGCAACTTTTTTTGCATGTGTCTTAATGGCCTTTATGATGCTATTGGTGATGAAACCATGACCAAAATTAGAAACCATGACCAAGTCATATTTGGGAACTTCCGATGTAAGATAATCAATAATTTCTGTCTCTAATTTCCCGGAAATAAAATCATCGTTCATGTAACACACTTCAAATAACTTTTGATTTAAATATTCATGTATATATCTCTTTTTTATGACGGACGGCCCGTCATCCCGGTAAAAAAACTTTGCACCTACATTCGGCTTAATGTTTTTAAGAACAAAATCTTCCCTTGAATCTTCCCTGCCCAAAAGCGACACCATTTTGATGCTATCGCATAACCCGGCAATATGATTGGCAACGGCAAAAGTTCCACCTGCAAATATCTCGTGCGACAGATATTTGCTCACCACAAGATTTGCCTTTGAGGATTTTCCCAAAGAGTCGCAGTAATGATATTCATCAATAATTCCGTCTCCGATAACCAGCACCTTTAAATCTTTTAAGGCATTGATCCTGTCTGCAATATCTGAAAAGCTGTATTTTTTCTTAAAATCGTCTAATAACTTTTTTGTCTCAGCAGGATATATGTCCAAAAAATTATTGATAATATGGGATGAGCTGAAGGAAAATCCCTCAGTTTCAATGATGCGGCATTTATCGGAATAAAATTTCTTTTCCTCCTTAAACAACCTTTCATGTATCTTTCTGTCTTTTTCGTGAGCAGCCTGCCCCTTTGCAAAGATATCGGGCTGTATCATCTTAATGCATTCAAATGGCGTCTCATTGTCCACAAGGCAAACATAATCGACCTGCTCAAGGGATGCCACGTTTTCCACCCTGAATGCCTCAGGAAAAATCGGTCTGCCAGGCCCACGATGCACATCTTTATCTTTAATGACCGACACTATCAAGATATCACCGAGCTTCTTCGCATGATTCAGATGTTGTATTATGCCGGGATGGATTAGGTCAAAGACCCCGTGACTCTGCACAATAACCTTGCCCTCTTTCTTCAAGGCCTTTGCTTTATCAATTACCTGATCTAATGTTAAAATTTTACTTATGACTGTGTCGCGCATAAAAGAAAAATAGGCCGTATATGACTTATAAGACTTATAATTACTCCGCGCAGACAGGAAAGTCTCTTTGCAGGTTCATTTCCTAACATATTGATTCAACAGCTTTGTTGACGAAAAAACTATTTCGTGAGTATAGCGCATCTCTGCCCCGATTTCAACTAAAACCTCCTGCTCTTGCTGGAGTTTGCCGGTCTTATCCTCTTTATTTTCAAACTCCTGGCCTTTAACATATATATGAGGTCTCAATAATCTTAAAGTTTCAACCGCCGTAGGCCATTTGTTAATTGCCACATAATCAACGCACTCCAGAGCAGCGATAGATTCGGCCCTCAGTGTTTGATTGTAAACAGGGCGGCCATCTCCCTTATCCACATAGATATCAGGGCTTACGGTAACTACCAATATATCACCCATTTTTTTTGATGCCTGAAAATACTTGATATGCCCAGGGTGCATCAAATCAAAACAACCATGACACAAGATAATCTTCTTGCCTTTAGATTTTAATTCAGCAAGTCTTTTTGCCAATTCTTCTAATTCTAAAATCTTCACTCTATCCATGCTCAACCCTTTAATGCAGTCCACAATGCTGGTATGGTATCCGCATGTCTCCCTTTTATATAAAAACTTTCCCCGCCGTCAGCAACTGTCCTTGCAAGCATTGTCTTCCACGGCCTAAAATAATACGCCTCGCTGTCTTTAGAAGGTTCTTTACTGCAATCATCAGGAAGATTATGCAGGTCGCAAACAACTGTTGCAAAATGTTTGATAATCTTACCTTCCTGATGCGCAACATTTCTTGCCATGCTTAATGCCTTTAAAAATACCTCAGGCGCCATAACAGCGCTGCCGAAATTCATAACTACGCCATTTTCAAGATTTGAAACAACCTCTGTAAATTTTAAGAAATCAATATATGATGTGGCTCCAGCCGCAGCCCCGTCAAAGTTTGGATGTTCATGTATTATATCATAGCCAATGCCAATGTGGACAGTGGCAGGTATGTTTAATCTATAACATGCCGCTAAAAGACTTATATCCTTGTATGGAAAATCGCCTTCATAAATAGCCTTGCCTATGGCGCTGCCCATGCCAATCCCGCCGTTTTTATAAGCCTGATTCACAATATCGTTTATCTGTCCAGTCTCTTTCCACAAACCAAACTGTCCCTCTCGTATATAGCGGGCAACGCTTTCTGTAGTAGCACCAATCAGAGCTAGCTCAAAATCATGTATTGCCCCGGAACCATTCATGACAAGACATGATATATAGCCCTGTTCCATCATATCAATAACATACCTCTGAACACCAGAACGGATGACATGGCCGCCGAGCATCATGATTACAGACTTGCCGGTCTTCTTGGCGTTTTTGATGTTGGCTGCAATCTTTTCAAATGAAGGGTGTGAGAAAGTGTTTTCTTGGAGAGGTTTTATTATGGAGACATCTAAATCATGGACGCGCTTATTTAAAGGCAAGAGCATAAGCCTTGTCCTGTCAAAAATCATATTATATCAGTCCTTTTTGTTTTATTATGCACTGTCTGCGAAAAAGCAAAACCCAAAATATGCCCCCATCCTGCAACAGCCTTTGCTGCATAATAAAGCAACTTGTGGTCTAATAAATACCTATCCCCCGTGTGTTTTATTTGTTTCATGGATAAAAGCCTTTCAAGGCGGCTATGCAACATATCATGCGCATTATATAAAGACGCCATCTGCGGCAGTTTCAACTGTTTTGCCGTATATATCTCATAAAGGATTCTAACGCGCCTGGCAGTATCGCTCATGTTAAATATATGAAAATAACTGTATGCCAGACTATTATAAACAATGAAACTATAAATTATAGCCAATACCAATTGCGGCGTTGTTGGTAAATAGCGCAAATAAATCATCCAAACGGCTGCAGCCATCGGTATATGGCCAATAGCAGCGCAAATTATCACAATAAACTGATTTGGTATAGCAAATTTACACTGCACAGAAATTCTTGTAGCCGCCATATGCAATATCAATATCAATAACGGCGCACATGCAAGCAGTATCAGGTATCTTAACATCAAACCCATAATTTTATCAGCCTTTCCCTATCGGCAAACCCAATAAACTACGCAGCAGCATAAAACATCTGACAAATGTAACGCCGCGGTGTGTAACCATAAAAAAACCATTTGATTCTGCAATAAACCCTGCCTCTATCAAATCCTTGAGACGAGGCTCTAAAACCACCTCATCATCAAAGACATGCAGCAAATCATCACGCACAGCGCCATTTGGATTGGAATCGCCGACAATCAATAATATCGCAAGAGACGGAGATACTGCTTCTATGGCAGGATAGCTTAAGATATATGAAAGAGAAAGGACAAAGTTAAGCAGATAAATCGCCAACCAATCTGCTGTGGAAAAAAATATAATATTATCAGGCAAAAAACCAAACGCTCCCAATCCAATATAACCGATTACAAAGGCAAGCGGAAACATGATAAAAATCAAGAACAACGCAATTATATGTTTTTTAGGATACCTCCAGCGCCATACAGCAATATGCAGACATAAACAAATAAAAAAAATTAAAATACCTGACAATAAGATGGAAATGTTCATTATATAGTTTTCTTTCAGACCTGCCAATACAGCAAATCAACCGCTTGCATTATTTATCTTGTTTTTTTAAATTGTCTTTCTAAACTGCCATGCATAAAAAAGAGTGGATATGTAAGACCGTCTCCTTTCTTCCTTGTGCCGTAAAAAACTGCTAATCAAGTAAAAAAGGAAAAATAAAGGCTTGAATATTTTTAATCTAACTACCCACCTGAAATTTCTATATAACCAAGGATAGCGTATAAAAAAATATGATAGATGCTGAAGATTGATAATATCCTCTTTATCAGGAAGCGAAAGAACGCTTTCTTTCAAAAATGATTTCGGCATATCTTTAAAAGAGTAATCGGCATTTAGATAGCCTTTTTCAATGCAATAGTTGGTAAGTTCTGTGTTAGGAAACGGTAAAAAAAGGGAACAGAACGGCAAATGCGTCCCTGCCTTATGATTTAATTCTATTGTCTTATATGCGTCTGAAAGCGTTTCACCCGGCAGACAAAACATGTTTGATGTTTGAACCTGAATCCCGTATTTCCTAGCAACTTGGCCGCATTCGATCATTTGTTTATCAGATATTTTTTTATTTAATATCTTTTCTCTCAATAAATCATCTCCTGTCTCAATGCCAAAACTTATGGTTTGGCAGCCTGCCTCTGCAAGCATCTTTGCAAGATCATCATTCATTAGATTAGCCCGTGTTGTGCACATAAAAGGATGACCTATCTCTCTTTTGTATATCTCCAAAAATTGCGACAGCCATTTTTTATTTGCAGAAAAAAGGTCGTCAACAAAAAATATAGATTCAACATAATGTTTCTTGCATATATTTGAGATTTCGCGGATTAAGTTCTCTGGGTCTTTGTACCGCAGATATTTATTAGCGCTGTCCTTAAATATATTTTGGATTTGCCCATTGTAGCAAAAACTGCAATTATACGGACAGCCCCTGCTCGCAATAAAACGCGGGACAGTATCTTTTGACATAACAGGGTAGCGTGAAAAATAAGGGGTTCTGTCCTCAACAATCTCGGCAGAGTAGTTATAAAAATCTGCGCGGCCGGTGGAACGAATAACGCCGTTTTCATCTCTATAATCCAATCCTTTTATTGAAGACCAGTCAATTCCGCCTTTATCCAGCATACGGCACATCTCTAATAAAACTTGCTCTCCGTCGCTGTTGCATACTAAATCAATACCCGGCACTGCCAGAATATCTTTTGGATATATGACGGCATGAATACCGCCCACTATTATTTTTGTTTTGGGAAGTCTCTGACGAATATCCTTTACGGCATCTATCATCCAGCAATGTTCGGTGGACATCAATGAAATACCAATCAAGTCCGGTTCAATTCCGCAAATAGATTTAACTGGATCATCCTCTAATGACCATACAATCACATCGCAGTCAACTCCATGATGTCTTAGGTATGTCATGATGGCCAGAACGCCGAAACTCGGCGAGGCATACTGTTGAACTAATACTATTTTCATAACATTTTTTTTTGAGGCAACATACGCTTTACCATGGCTTTTACAAGTTCAACAGCATTAGAAACAAACCTGTCAGGCATAAATTTAAGGATGCTATAAACAGCACAGTAAATGGCAGACATACAAAGACTTTCCGGAGGACGGCGGGAAAGAGTTGCCTTCACAACTTTTTCTGCAACACTGTCATATGTTGGAACAAACCATGACCCTTCTCCGCCTATATGACCCAGATGAACTGTCATTAAATGCACTTTTTTGTTCCAAAGAAGCCTTAAAGAGCGAAGCATCATGTCCAGATAAGCCTTTGAAGAAGGATATGCAACCTTATTCCCTCCTACAGGAGGCGCCCATGCGCTGATTGACGAAATCCCTACTAACATGCTGCCGTGTAACAGCAAATAATCTCCAAATGTCTCCAATACATGACCGAATCCGTCAATGCCTGTGCGGTTCACTCTTTTAAATATATCGAAATTCAGTTTTCTATCGTATCCCACATCAGATTCAATAACTGCGGCATTAAAAATAATACATGCCGGCTTGCCTTCGCACATATTTATTACTGACTTCATAATACCCACACATGCCGGGTCTCCTATATCAG
>CAZVZI010000091.1:0-6859 GCA_964631455.1 uncultured Thermodesulfobacteriota bacterium
ATGCGATAAAGGCGGTAACCCCCCTGGCCCCCCCTTTAATAAAGGGGGGGAGAGAGTGGGATTTTAATAAAAGGGGGGAGGGAAGGGTTGAAATTATCGCCGATGTGGTAGGTCCGATTTGTGAGTCAGGCGATTTCTTTGCAAAAGGCAGGGAACTCCCGCCGTTCAAATCCGGCGATCTCATGGCCATCATGAGCGCAGGCGCCTATGGGTTTTCCATGTCAAGCAACTATAATTCAAGGCCAAGGGCTGTTGAGGTTATGGTCAAGGGGAGCAAATTTTCCGTAATCAGGACACGGGAGGGTTTAAAAGATTTGATTAAGGGAGAAAAGATAGCAAAGTAAAGGGTGTTGCGCTTGCAAAAATTCAAAATCTATTTTCTCGCTACCCGTCCTCAATTTTTTACCGCAAGCATACTTCCTGTTGGTTTGGGCGCTACGGTTGCATGGCATGAACACAAGATATTCTTTTTAGATTATTTTCTTCTATCCCTCCTCGCGGCCATCTTTTATCATGCAGGCATAAATGTGCTGAATGACTATTTTGATTATCTCAACGGAACAGATAATATAAATTTCACAGGGCTTACTCCGTTCACAGGCGGAAGCAGAATGATACAGAATAAAATTATGACGCCGGGAGAGACATACTTTTTAGGCATTGCATTTTTAATACTCGGAAGTGTCATAGGTTTTTATCTTGCGTATGAAACCGGTTTTTGGCTCCTCTTGATAGGCGTGATAGGGCTTGCTTCAGGTTACTTCTACACCGCCCCGCCCCTTTTCCTTGTAGGCAGGGGTCTGGGAGAATTGCTGGTCGGCCTCAACTTCAGAGTTCTGTCGGTTGTCGGCTCATACTATGTTCAGACGCAGGGTATTTCTATCGCTGCCATATTTGCTTCTCTGCCGCTTGCATTTTTAATAGCTGCCATCTTATATATAAATGAATTCCCTGATTATGATGCCGACAAGGCTGTAGGCAAAAATCATCTTGTGGCGCTCATGGGAAAGAAAAATGCGCGATGGGGGTTCGTTCTGCTTGTGGCAGGAGCTTATGTAAGCATTGTATTCGGGGTTATATTGCGTTTTCTGCCACTCATGACGTTGCTGGCCGTGATAGTCGGGGGATTGGGTATAAAGGCCGCCCATGGGTTGCTTAAACATTATGACAAGTTTAACGAATTGATACCTTCTCTTAAACTAACCATTACAACTCATCTGGCAACAGGGGTTGCCCTGATTGTTATATTTCTTGCATCTTGAAAAAGTCAAAAAACAAAAAGGTTGTTATAATCGGGGTGGGCAACATCCTGCTGAGGGATGAAGGCATAGGCATCCATGCGGTAGGGCATTTAAAAAGGCTTTATGATTTTCCATCCAATGTAGAGGTTGTAGACGGCGGTGTGGGCGGTTTGAATCTTCTGCCGTATATGGAGGAAGCTGAAAATCTCATCATAATAGATGCTGTTCAGGCAAATGCAGAGCCTGGGGCTATTTTCAGATTTACGCCAAAGGATATAACTACGAAAGTAAAATATAAAACCTCTTTGCACGAGATGGGATTGCAAGATGTTTTTGCCATTATATATGCTACAGGGAAAAGGCGTCCCAAGACAGTGATAATCGGCATTCAGCCCAAGGATATTTCATCCTATGGCACGGAGTTGACGCCTGAGATAAAAGCGAAAGTGCCGGATGTATTAAACATGATTTTATCGGAGCTAGAAAGGCTTGGAATCAAGATAAAAAAACAAAATTATCCGGCTTGACCTTCCCGGACCCTTGTGATACTTGAAACATATGCACGAACTCTCAATGGTTCAGGAACTTCTTAACATCTTAAAAGAACAGGCTGCAAAACATGGTGTTAAAAAGGTGACGAAGGTAAGGCTCAGCATGGGTGAGTATTCGACCGTAAAACCATCTCATCTTAAATCTTGTTTCGACCTCCTTGCAAAGGGCTCAATCTTTGAAGGCGCTAAACTTAAGATAGATAAGGCATCCGGAGACGGTATCGGCGTGCTTGGCATGGAAGGAGAGTAGAATGTGTCTTGCCATACCAATGAAAATAGCGGAGATAAACGGCGATACCGGCATTGTGGAAACCAGCGGAGTGAAGAAATCTGTTTTCTTGAATCTTGTTGACGCTCAAGTTGGGGATTATGTTTTGGTACATGCAGGCGTTGCCATAGGCAAGGTGGATGAAAAAGAGGTCAATGAAACCATGGCTATTCTCAATGAACTGGTAGATGAAGCATAAATTTTATGAACCGATATCCGGACATCCTTGACCTGCGTGACTGGGATTTTATCCTTCTTAAAAGATACCAGCCTGTTTTTTCCGAATCCGACAAAACCTGCCACCTTTGCGCCTTAGGGCCTTGCAAGCCAACCCCCCCTCTCCCCCCCTTTGTTAAAGGGGGGGCAGGGGGGGTTGGTAAATGCGGCATTGATGAAACCGGCTTTAAGGCAAGGGCAATACTTTTAGACGCTGTCATAGGCGCATCCGGCCATGCCTCCCATGCTGCAAGACTCATAGAAGATTTAATTATAAAATATGCCAAAGACTGTCCTGTGGATGCCGGGCCGCATACGTCTATGTCCACGCCGATTGCAACGCTTATAACAGGTCGCAAGCCGAAAAACATCGGGGAACTGAAAGATATTATTGCCTATATAGAAGGGCAGTTGACACATCTCCTCTCATCCATAAACTTCGGCGCTGAGGCATCCCCTGAGGACTTTGTGAGCAAGATGCTCCATGCAGGCATGTTGGATAACCTTGCAATGGAGATTGCCGACATTGCGCAGATATCTGCAATGAACATGCCGAAGGGCGAATCCAATTCTCCGATTGTTGCAATTGGGCTGGAAACCGTCGACACATCAAAGCCTGTAATTCTTATCATCGGACACAACTCTACGGTTGCCCATGAGATTATGCACCTTATTGAAGAAAGGGGTCTTAAAAATAAGATTGAGGTCTGCGGCCTTTGCTGCGCAGCATCAGACGGGGCAAGACACAGTCATGGTTTCAAGATAATCGGCAATCAGGCATCACAATTGGAAGTTATACAATCGGGCATTGCAGATGTGGTAATTTTGGACACCCAGTGCATAAGGGCTGATGCGGTTTTTGAGGCGGAGAAGGCCGGCAGCATTATCATTGCAACAACACAAGAGACGGCGTTGGGGTTTAAAGATTTAACAGAGATGCAATCGGATGAAGCCGTTGAATATATTTTGGAAAACGGAAATGGTATTGTTCTGGATAAGAAGGCTGCGGCGGAGATGGCAGTAGAGTTAGGAGTCAGGAGTCAGAAGCAAAAATCCCCCCATCCCCCCTTTGGCAAAGGGGGGCAAAGGGAGGATTCCGGTTCTTTACGGATCGGCCGCGGCCTTATACGGGACAGCGAGATAAGAGGGGTTGCGCCATCCATTATTATGGGAGAGATACCGGGGATTATCGGGATATTTGGATGTCCGGAGGAAATCCCCCCCCAACCCCCCTTTAACAAAGGGGGGAGCAAGGGGGGATTATCAATTCGAAAAATTGCAGAGGAGTTTCTTAACAGAGGCTACATAGTTTCCACCGGCGGATGTGCTTCAATAGATGTGGCAAAGGGCGGTTTATTTAAAAATAATCCGGATTCTTTTGACAGCAGAAATCTTACAAACTTGGGTTCGTGCGTGTCTGCGTCACACCTTATAGGCGCTTGCATTAAGATAGCTCATATCATGTGCCACAGGAAATTAGAAGGCAATTATAAAGAAATTGCGGACTATATAATAAACAGGGTTGGAGCAGTTGTAATACTCTGGGGGGCTTTTACCCAGAAGGCATTTTCTTCTGCTCTGGGTATGGCAAGGCTCGGAATTCCTGTTATCTTTGGGCCAAAATTTAAAAACTACGGCCTCCATCTTTTAGGAAAAGACAGCGAGCGGCTGATAAGGGATGCGAGGATAGGAGATACAGTCCCGGCAGGCCCTGCGCCCCAAAACCTTTTGTGCTTTGCTGAAACCATGCAAGATGCGCTTTCTGTCGCAGCCAAGCTATGCATGAGGCCCAATGATACAAGCGAGGGGAGAAAGACAAAACTCAAGAGCTATATAGAACTTTACAATAGAGACAAAAAACACCTGCCGCCCGATATAAATCTTTTCATCAGGACGCATTACGATATGCCTGAAGAACTCAAGCAGGAAATCCAGCGCTTCATACAGACCAAAGAGTGGCGTCCAACCTTTATTCCTGATCCGACGATATTGTATTGAAAATAATTATGAAAAACATTAACCTTAAAGTTAAATACATGGACAAGATACTCATAGCGGAAGATGAAAAAGTAACAAGGCTCATGCTCTGCGACATATTGCGGAAGGACGGCTTCCATGTAGTTGAGGCCGAAAACGGCAGAGAAGCAGTGGAATTTTTCAAAAAAGAGGCTCCATCAGCAGTAATACTTGATATTGAAATGCCGGTTATGGGAGGGATTGAAGCGATACGCTTATTAAAGGCTGTTGATTCAACTATTCCGATCATCATCGCAACCGCGCATGGAGATATATCAACCGCAGTAGAGACCATGCAGCTCGGCGCTTATGATTTTCTGGTGAAGCCTGTTGAGGCGGGGAAGCTCATTGTTATTGTGCGCCGGGCCATTGAAAAGCTAAAACTGGAAAGAGAGCTGCGCCGGCTGCATGTGTCTGAGGAGGCCTCCATAGAAAGGGCTTTGGGCAAAGGGCCGTCTACAAAAAAGGTGGTTGAGCAGATAAAGCAGGTGGGTGACAGCGATTTTTCAGTTATAATACAGGGTGAAACAGGCACTGGCAAGACGCTTTTGGCAAGGATACTCCATAACATAAGCAAAAGGGCGAATAAAGAGTTTGTAAGGATTGACCTCGGTGCGGTTCCGGAAACGTTGGTGGAGAGCGAGTTTTTTGGGTATGAAAAAGGGGCGTTTACCGGAGCGGTTGCCGGGAAAAAAGGTTTTTTTGAGATTGCCGAGGGAGGCACAGCCTTCTTTGACGATCTGGAAAACATATCTCCATTTGTTCAGAGCAAACTTTTAACCATCATGGACAGCAAGGTGATTCACCGGCTGGGCGGCAGAAAACCTATAAGCTCGGATGTAAGAATTATTGCCGCATCCAGTATGGATCTGCAAAAACGTGTTACGGAAGGGAAATTCAGGGAGGACCTCTTTTTCCGTCTCGGAGAATTTATCATTACCCTGCCTCCGCTCAGAGAAAGGAAAGATGATATACCGTTTCTTGCTAAAAGATTTTTGGAAGATGCTGCAATGGAATTGAACAAACCCATAACGGGCATTAAGCCCGAATATATGGATTATCTTATGCAATACTCATGGCCCGGCAATATCAGGGAACTAAAAAATGTGATACGGCGGGCTGCGCTTTTATGCGACAGCGGAGAAATCTCCAGAGAGCACATTGTTTTCTTGGTTGGGAAAGAAGAAGATAGTCGCCTTTTGCCAAACAAATCCATGCCTCTAAAAGATGCGGTCGGTGATGTTGAAAAGAGGCTTATCAGGAAAACCTTGGAAGAAACGAATGGAAATAAGGCAAAAGCCGCCGCTATTTTGCAGATAGACATAAAAACCCTTCGCTCAAAGATGACGGAGTACGGGATAGAATAGGAGATTATAGCTTAAACGGGTTTTCTATTTTTACTCCGCCGACCGTTTGTCCGTCGGAAAGGTCTTCGGAATAAAGCACATGCGCCATTCCATTAATTGCAGCCTGAATAATCATTGAATCCCAGAATGAGTATTTGTGCCTTCCCTGCATATCTATGGCCGATAGGATTGAATCTCCGGTGATAACGACCACCTTCCATGCAAGCAGGTCTTCCACAATTTCTTTGCAATTGCGTGTCGTATCGGCTTTGGTATCTTTGTTGTTACAGTGACAAAAAATTCCTGCAATACTTGAGTGCTTATCATGCCGTTCCCGGAATCCCAAATATCGGCTATAACCTTTCGGGCGGTTTCATGTTTCCCTGCCGCTGAAATATCGTGTGCATATACCAGCACATTGGTATCCACAAAGACTCTATTTCCTGACATGCAAATCCTCCCTTGAAACATTCAATTGGCCTTTGGTTCCAAAGTCAATGCCGGTTTTTAAGAGTTTAAGATGTCTCTTTTTTGCCAGCAGAAAGCCTCTATCTTCCTCGACAATGGTTGCCGATTCAGGCGCCGCCACAAAGACATTTGAATACTCATATACGGTTGCGGCCGCAGGAGCGGCGGGATATTGGAACGTTTCTATTAACGCAGTTGAGGGCACCGAGGGCACGGTGACGGATAACGGGGTAAGCGCGTTTCAAATAGTGCTTTTCCCGAGCATCACTCTCGTCAAATCAGTACAGACCTATTCCGACCCGATAAACGGTACAACAAGCCCCAAGGCCATACCGGGGTCTTTTATGACCTACACAATTCTGGCAACAAACTCAGGGGCAGGTGCGGTTGACAATAATACAACGGTAATTACCGATGCTATACCGGCCAACACCGAGCTTTATGTGAACGATATCGGCGGCGCAGGCTCAGGCCCGGCGCTGTTTGTGGACGGTGCGCCGGTAAGCGGCCTTTGCTACGATTACGCCAACCCGGGAGCATGTGCAGGAGACAGTCTCTTATTTTCACATGATGGTGGAACGTCATACGTGTCCACATTTACTGCCGATGCCAACGGGTGCGACACCACGGTTACCCATATAAAGATTACTTTAGGCGGTGTATTTAACGGCGCGGGAGGCGGCAATCCGTCATTCAGTCTGCAGTTCAGGGTGAGGGTGAAATGAGACAGTGAAATACCAACCGTCATGCCCG